>DGBM01000045.1:2952-6893 GCA_002384765.1 Demequinaceae bacterium UBA4004 | reverse complement strand
CGGTGCCCGTGTCGGTGCCGGTCGACCCACCCGTTGACCCACTGGCCGCCGGAGGTACGGCGGCGGGCGCTGCGGCGGCGAGGGGAGGAGTCGTTGCAGCGGGTGCGTCGGCGGGCGGCGTGGTGGCGGGTGGTGTCGCATCGTCCGGACCAGCGTCCGTGCCTCCGCCGGGGTTCGAGGTTTCGGGGGCCGCGGGGGCGGTCTGGGGGACGGTGTTGGCCAAGGACGTGGCCGGAGAGTTCGAGTCGAACACGCCAAAGTAGCCTGCTCCAGCGACGGCGAGTGTGACAACACCGATCACTGCGGCCGCCGGGATAAGGAAACTTCCCAGGCCGGCGAACACGCCCGAGATTCCGGCGCCCGCGGAGGAGGTCCCCGTTCCCGCGGCGGTTGCGGTCGCGCCAACGCCCGCTTCATGTGTGCCGACGCCCGCGGCACCTGACGTCGCCGCGTTGCTGCTGGCGCCCGTCGTGAATGCGGCCACCAGGGCCGCGGCTCCCGCGGCACCTGCGGTGACCGCACCGGTGGCGCCAACCCCTCCAGCACCGCCAGCAGCGCCTGCGCCCGTGCCGGAACCGGCTCCCGCGGCGGTAGCTCCGCCAAGCGCGCCGCCAATCGGCAAACCGCCGTCGAGCGCCGCCATGCCCGCCGCGCCCAGAATGAGCGGCGCGATGATGCTGCGCATGCCGCGATTGACGTCTTCGAGTTCGGCTACGAGCGCCGCACACTTCTCGCACGTGCTCACGTGCTCGTCAACGCGAACGGACTCACGCTTGTTGAGGCCGCCGCGCACGAACGCACCCAACTGGGCGTTGACCTCACGGCAATCAACGTCGTCGGCCGACGATAGGTGCTGCTGGAGGTAGGCCTGGCGGAGCGCCTCCCGCGCACGGTAGGACAAAGCGGCGACACCGTTTGCGGAAAGGCCTAGGAGCGGGGCGATCTCCTTGGGGCTCTTCTTCTCGACTTCGGTGTACCAGAGCACCGCTTGCCAGCGCTCGGGGAGCGACTTGAACGCGTCCGCCACAAGGCCGTGCTCGAAGTTGGCCATCGCAGGTTCGTCGGACGATGCCTCGTAGCCGAGGGACGACTCGTACGGGGACATGTCATCGCGCGGCCTGGTGCGGATTCCCTTGTTGATGACGTCCATGCCGGTACGGCGCACGATGGTGAACAGGTAGGCGCGGAAGGCGAGGTCGGGGCCGTCGCCTTGTTGGAGCGCGCGCAGCACGCGAGAGAAGGACTCCGACACCACATCGTCAATGTCCGACGCGGCGTTGGTGTACTGCGCCGCCACCTTGCGGGCTGCGGATGCGTGGCGCTCGTAGAGCACGCCAAAGGCGGCCGAGTCGCCGGCCCGCACGCCAGCGATCAGCTCCGGATCGCTGGACATCTCTGTCCACAACGCGATCATCTCGTTGCCCATATAGTCGTCCGCCCTGCCCGATGTGGGGACACTCGTGCGCTCCATACTCCCCCTTTCTGGGGGCATCGCACAAGGCAAACGCCGAGTGGCGTTCGTCACACTTGGGGAGCGGGGTTGACTCTTCGCAAGTTTTTTTGGAATCCGCGTCATAGCGGGGGCTCTGCTCCGTCTCATAGCGCATGACGGGCAACGATCACCTCACTGACACGGTGGGATCCTCGGCGCTTCTGCACACCTGGCAGGCCGCGAGCATCGAATCCGTGTGGCTGCGCCCGGGTGACTGGTATACGCCAGCCACCGAAGCGCTCGTCGAGGCACTGGAGGCCCGGCTGGACACCGCTCCCGCCGCCTTCCGCCTGGGTCAAGCCAGGTCGGAGTCGGGCGTCGGCATCACCGAGGCAATCGACGACATGGCCGTGTTGTTCCGCTCCGCGGGATTCGAATCCGCCCCGATCCGCTCCATCCGCGCCTTGTGCGAGGGGTGGACTCACGGCTCGGTGGCTGCCCCGTCCGCGCCGCAGATGACCGATCCGGAGTCAGGCCTTGGTACCGCGGAGTACCTCACTCAGCGTTTGGCTGAGGTTTACGGGACCGCCGGTCGGCAGGGAAGTTCGGTGACTCAGACGCACGCCCTGGTCATCATCGACGTGTCCGTGCTGGATTCGGATCCGTGGCAGCGGATGGCGCGCAACGCCGCCGTGGGCCAGGCGCTCACGGGAGCTTACGGCGACGGTCACCCCATGGCACGTCTTGGGGACGGTCTGTACGCGGTGCTCGTGGAACGTGGCACGAGACTGGGCAGGGGAATCGCCTTGCTTCGCGACCACATCTCCGAGCGGGCCACCACGATGCGTGTGGGAAATCTGATGCGTCAGCCCCCGCGCGTGTGGATCGAGTCGCTTCCCGAGACCCATGCGTATGCCCACGAGCTCATCGAGTCGATGGTGCGGTAGGGCGACAACAAGTTTGCGGTGCGTGGCGCGCTGAGGGCGCCACGCACCGCTTCATTTTGTGGGTGAACTCCACGGCCAGACGGACACGCGCTACGCCTTGCGGTTGTACGCGCGAATGGCGAGTGGAGCGAACACCGCCACAAAGATGGCGCACCACACGAGCGTCCACGCCACCGGGCTCTGCCACTGGCCGCTGTGGGACCCGATCGGCCCGAGGGCGGGATCGTTCCACAGGGCACGCAGGGCCTTCACGAGGTGTGACAGCGGGTTTGCATTCGCAAACGATGCGAGCCAGTTGGGCATGGACTCGGTGGGCACAAACGCATTCGACGCGAAGGTCAGCGGGAACAGCGTCATGAAGACGATGCCTTGGACCGCCCTCTGTGACCGTGCGATCAGGCCAATCAGCATCGGCCCCCACGCGAGGCACAGCGCAAACAGGATCGCCAGCAACACGCCGGCAAGGAAGTGCCAGATGTCGGTGCCCACGCGGAACCCAAGAACGTATCCGGTGCCGACCATGATGCCAATGAGGAGCACGTAGCGGACCACGTCGCCGAGCGCGGCGCCAAACAGGGGTGCGATCCGCGAGATGGGCAGCGACCGGAAGCGGTCGAAGATGCCCTTCTCCATGTCGGCGTTGAGCTGGATGCCGATGCCGACCGAGGCGAACGCGATGTTCTGGCCGATGATGCCCGTCACGAGCAGCGGCAGATAGTCCTGCGTGGAGCCGGCGATCGCTCCACCAAAGATGTACGCAAACAGCAGCGTGAACATGATGGGCGACAGGGTGACGTCGATCAGCCCCTCCGGCGTGCGCCACGTCTTGGCGAGTGAGCGCTTGGCGAGCACCCAGGAGTGCCTCAGCATGTCGGTGGGTCCGTGCGGGATGACCTCGACCTCGTGAGTAGCGCCTGCCGTGGTCATGCGTTGACCTCCTCGGAGGAGTCGGAGGCGCCGGGCGCGGTGCGATTGCGTTCCCCGGTCAGCGTGAAGAACACCTCGTCGAGGCTCGGCAGCGTGAGCGACAGCTCGGTCACCTCGACCGAGGCGGCCTGAAGGCGCCCCACCACGTCGGCCAGGACCGAGTCGTTGGGAACGGGTACGGAGAACTCTCCATTGCGCGGCTCATCGACCGTTGCCCCGTCCGTGGCCACACTCGCGAGGATCCCGCGCACCGCATCGGCAGCCTCCGCCTCGGAGGGCCGGACGCGCAGCGTCTGCGAGCCCACCACGCGCTTGAGCGTCTCCGCGGTGTCGTGGGCGATGACCTCGCCGTGGTTGATGACGACGATGTCGTCGGCCAGGGCGTCCGCCTCCTCCAGGTATTGGGTGGTGAGCAGGACGGAGGTGCCGTTCGCGACGATGGCTCGCACCACGTCCCACATGTCCTCCCGCTTGGCCGGGTCGAGTCCCGTGGTGGGCTCATCCAGAAAGACGATCTCGGGGTGGCCGGTCAGCGACGCCGCAAGGTCGAGGCGGCGTCGCATGCCACCCGAATAGGTCTTCGCCATGCGGTCGGCGGCTTCGGTGAGATCGAACCACTCAAGCAATTCGGCGGC
>DGBM01000045.1:0-2901 GCA_002384765.1 Demequinaceae bacterium UBA4004 | reverse complement strand
CGCGGGACCTGGAACGACACGCCCTTGAGAGCCTTGGTTTCCTTGAAGGATTTGACGAGGCCTGCGGCCTCCACTGCGATATCGCGGGACATGGACAAAACGTACGACGAATGTCCGACTTCGCGCTCGCGGTACAGGGCCAAATCCGCCGCGGGTGAACCCCGCGGGGCTGGCGTCGCGTGACGGTCGGTACGGTGTGAACGTGTCCCGCCATCGCATTCAGGTGAAGCCGGGCAGCCGCAAGGGCCCGCTCGTCGAGGATGGCCCGGACGGGCTGCTCACGGTGTTTGTGCGCGAGCGGGCGGTGGAAGGCGCGGCCAACGCCGGCGTTGTCGCGGCGCTCGCGAAGCATTGGGGGGTGCGCACGTCGGAGGTGCGGATTGTCGCGGGCCACAAGGCGCGCATCAAGACCGTGGAGCTCGACGACTAGCGCGGGGGTGTGGAAGAACCGGTCGATCGGGGTGTCAGCGTCCCCGCCACACCACCAGGCCGCGGCCCTCGTCGCGTCGGCCGCGTTGGCCGCGTTCCACGATGACGACCTTTCCGGACGGGCCGGAGGTGAACACGCGTGAGCCGAGATCGGCGCGCGGCCGCAGCCGCTCCACCTCCTGCTCAAGGCGTTCGACGCGCTTGCTGAGCGACAGGATGCGCGCGATCCCCGCCAAGTTGATGCCCTCTTCTTGGCTCATGCGCTGCACCTCGCGCAAGGTGGCGACATCTCGCAGGGAGTAGCGGCGTCCGCCTCCGGGACGGCGCCGGGGCACCACCAGACCGAGTCGGTCATATTGCCGCAAGGTCTGGGCGTGCATGCCCGCGAGTTCGGCCGCGGCGGAGATCAGGAAGACAGGCTCGTCAACATCCGGCTGCTCCATGGCTCCTCCTTTCCGGTGGGCCTCAAGACCAAGGCTAAGGGGCTACCTGGCCGCGTCGTCGTAGAGACGTGCGCGCGGGTCGTCGGCCGCGGTGGCGAGCGCGAACGCCTGAAGTGCCTCCTTCGCCGCCTTGGAAACCTTGGAGGGGACGGCCACCTCGACGCGCACGAGGAGGTCGCCAGCGCCCTCCTTCGCCACGAGGCCCTTGCCCTTGACGCGCAGCGTCGCGCCGGACGAGGTGCCGGGGGCGATCTTCACCTTGACGCGTTCGCCCGCCAAGGTGGGCACCTCGACGGTCGCGCCCAGCACGGCCTCGTCGAACGACACGGGCAGGTTGATGCGGAGGTTGCGACCGTCGACCGTGAAGACGGGGTGCTTGCCCACGTGGATGGTCAGGATGATGTCGCCGGCAGGGCCGCCGTTGGCGCCCGCACGGCCCTTGCCGCGAAGGCGGATCTTCTGACCATCCGTGACGCCCACCGGCAGCCGGGTGGAGACGCGTTGCCCATCGATGCCCAGGGTCACGGTGGCGCCTTGGGCCGCCTCGCGGAACGAGACCTCGGTCGCCGCCGCCAGGTCGGCGCCCTTCTGCGGGCCGCGCGCACGGCCGCCTCCGAACAGTCCGCCCAGAATGTCCTCGAAGCCTTGGCCGCGCGTCGCGCCACCGCCTCCGAACAGCCCACCAAAGACGTCCTCGAAGCCCTGGGCACCGCCCGCACCGCCTCCCCCGGCCTGGAAGCGGGCGCCGCCACCCATGGCCCGAATCGCGTCGTATTGTTTGCGCTGCTCGGCGTCCGACACCACGCCGTACGCCTCGCCCACTTCCTTGAAGNNCGGGCGAGCTTGCGGTAGGCCTTCTTGATGTCGGCCTGGGAGGCGTCCTTTGGCACGCCAAGGGTCGCGTAGAAGTCCTTGTTGAACCAGTCTTGGCTAGTCACGTCCGCCTCCTTCCTTGAGATGAATCGGCGTGGGGTCGAGTGAGCGGTGGTCTAGTGGTCTTCCTCGGGTTGGGCGACGATGACGCGTGCCGCGCGCACCACGCGGTCGCCGAGGCGGTGCCCCGGCTGGGCGACGTGGTGCACGGTGGGCTCGGTGACGTCGGCGCTGGGTTGCGACATGAGCGCCTCGTGCAGCGCCGGGTCGAAGATGTCGCCCTGCTCCCCAAAGGTCGACCAACCGAAGCGGCCCAGGGCCTCCTCGAGTTTCTCCGCGATCGACGCGAAGGGGCCCTCGGCGAGGTCGCCGTGCTGGCGGGCCGCCGAGATGTCATCCAGCACCGGCAGCATAGCCTCGAGCACCTTGGACGTTGCCACGTCCGCGATTGCGGCGCGGTCGCGATCGACCCTCTTGCGATAGTTGACGTATTCGGCCTGCAGGCGTTGAAGGTCGGCGAGGTGCTCGGCGGCCTTCACCTCCGCCTGCGTGAGCGCGTCGTCAGCGCCCTCTTCGTCGGCGTCGAAGTCGTCCTGGGCGCCGCTCGCGTCGTCGATGATCTGCTCGGCCGCCGCGAGGGCGTCGTCGGCGCCGTCGTCGTCGGGTGAAGTGAATCCGGTGTTGTCTTCCATGAGGTCCTCCCGTGAGCGGTGGCGGCGAGCGGGCTTGCCCGCCCGCCGCCAGGCGCGCGCTGTGGTGCCCAGTTACTTGGTGTCGTCCTCGTCGTCGACGATTTCGGCGTCCACCACGTCGTCATCTGCGGAGCCGGACTCGCCGGTGGGGGCGTCGGCGCCTGACTCGGCACCCGCCTCCTGCTCGGCCTTGTAGATGGCCTCGCCGATCTTCTGCGCCTTGGCCACGAGCGCGTCGTGGGCCGTCTTCACGGCCTCCGCGTCGTCCCCCTCGAGGGTCTTGCGCACCTCGGCGATGGCCTCCTTGACGTCATCGGCAACCTCGGAGGGGACCTTGTCCTCGTTGTCGGACAGGATCTTCTCTGTCGAGTAGGCGAAGTTCTCCGCGTTGTTGCGGGTCTCCGCTTCCTCGCGCCGCTTCTTGTCCTCCGCCTCGTGCTCCTCGGCGTCCTTGACCATCCGGT
>DGBM01000219.1 GCA_002384765.1 Demequinaceae bacterium UBA4004 | reverse complement strand
TGACCCAGAGGTCATCGCTCACCAGGCCATTGCCGGTCCTCACCGAGAGCGCTGGCTGGGCTGTGCACGTTGCCCCTGTTCGCCGGCGAGATCTACCCCTCCACTCCGAGCGTGAAAACGCACGCTGCCCATGTTGGTCTCGATGCGTTCCTGGTTGGGTGGGCGCGCGGCGGCGCGCAGCGGATATGGATAGGGACGACTTCACGAGCGCAAAGACGCACCGGGCGAACGCACTCATCTCAGTCATCCATGGGCAGGTTCAGCCTTCCGCATCGCAGCGCGCAGCCAGCGGCGCCCACCCGCGTTGTTCAGCGGCCGGTGGGCGGTGGCGCAGTGCTGCCGCGGGGGACGAACTTGGTGGGCAGGACCGTCGATGTTGGCTCAGCTTCGCCCGTCACGAACGCGACGACCAGCTCCGCCGATGCACTTCGTCAGCGAATTGCATGACTAGAGCTGCGCCATGGCGCTTCGGCAGGCCCTGCTCCATTTTGGTGACCTTCGATTCGAGCGCGGTCGCCGTCGGATTGCCTTGGCGGCCGTACGAATAACCCGGCATCTCGCCTTTGAACACGCGCGCCAGATCGTGCGCGTCGGGGTAGCCGTAGGCGGCCGCGACGTGCATCGGCTTGTGGACCGAAAAGTGTTCGATGGGCGACTCGAGATCCGAGTGTAGGATCGTCGTGGTAAATCCGGTTTTCATGCAGTGCCTCCATCCGATGCCTGGGCGCGAGCGACAAGCACGTGGGTGCGCATCGGGTACGCCAGCACGCCGTCGATCACGTAAGGCTGCAACGCCTCGCGCACGTCCCGCACGAAGCGCTCCCGCGCGTCTGCCGACAGCTTCGCTACCGCATGCCGCGTGGACGGCGAGCCACGCGTCATGCCTTCCAGAAACGATTGTATGGAACCGAACTGCGAGACGCCCTCCTCGGTTCTGAGCTCGATGCCTGCGAAGCCAGCCTGCGCGGCCGTCGCGCGAATCTCTTCCGTATTCGAGAACGAGCAGGCGCGCTTTGCCGGTGCCGCATCGACCCCGAGCCGTTCGAGCCCCTGCACGACCACGTGATGTCCCTTGTTAGATTCCAGCGGTCCCCAGAAGCTCGCAACGAGCCTTCCCGAAGGCTTCAGCACGCGGCGTATCTCCGCAAAACCTTTCAGCCGGTCCGGAAAGAACTGCAGCCCCTGCAGACACAGCGCGAGATCGAACACGTCGCTTTCGAGCGGCATTTCCAGCGCGCTCGCACAATGCCACTCCATCGGCGTCTCACCGCCGCGTGAAAGCTGCCGCGCGAGCTCGATCACGCCGGGATCGATGTCAATGCCAACGGCCCTGCCCGTCGGCCCGACGTGTGCCGCCGCGAGCCTTGCGCCGATGCCAGTGCCGCATGCGACATCCAGCACATGCTCGCCGGCCTTCGGTGCAGCGAGCCCCACCTGGAGCTCCGTCCAGTGCCGAAACATGCCCGGCACCATGTGCTGCTCGTAGGCTTCCGCAACTGTCGTATCGATTGATTTCTCTGACGCCAATTTCGAGATCCTATTTCTTTCCGCACAGCTTAAGGTTGGTTCGCGTCGCGCGCGCGATCGAAATCAGAATATCCGCATCCGAAGGCGGCAGCTCGATGTTGGGTGATGTCGGTGACCCATAGCTCGTTGGGCCGGAGCCGGTGGAACTTACTCGATCAATGCGGTCCTGCTTGACCCACTTGGGTGGTCACCAGTGGTAGGGCAACGCCCGTGAGTCGCCGCAGTCTCTGCCAACGGCAGCAGTCGCCGGGCGACGTCCGACGGTCCGAAGCGGCTGTTGGACGCTGTCGATGGCCCCGTTCGGGCCACCGGAGCCATGACAGCGGCTCAGCCGTTGGGGAGTCATGAGTGCACTCTCCCTATTGCAGGTTGTCGGGCGAGAACATCTCGGCACGCTTCGTCGTGCCCACCGTCGCGTCCTCAGTTGACCTCGTCGTGCATTTGGGGATCGACAGTGTCGGCGTACGGCGGTGCAACGAGATCGTGGGTGTGCCTGGGAGGGTCGAGAACGACAACATCGAGACAGAGTCGATCTTCGCCCGTGGAGGTGACCGGCTGCTGCGAGGCACCGGGATGCCGCCGAGGCCGGAATCCTACGAGCGCGCCGGCTTCGACATCAACGCAGTGTTGAACGGCGCTCACTGAGATGGGTGCGGTCCTCGGGCTCGGTGCGGGCGTTGGCCTTCTTCTGGTTTGGCTGAGTTTCGTGTCTCCCCGAAGGCAGCGTCGCGAACCCGCCCAGCCCGGCAGGCTGACCAACCTGCTGAATCAGGCAGGGCTCTTCGGCACCTCGGCGCGTGGTNNGATCATCTCGCGCACGTTGCCGGTGGCCGTTGCCTTCGCCGCGATGGCCGGCTATCTCCCGATCGCGGTCCTTTCTGGGCGTGGTCGAAACAGGCAGCGTGAGCTGGCGGAGGTGTGGCCGGAGGCCGTGGACAACCTCGCGTCAGCGGTCCGTGCGGGCATGTCGCTTCCGGAGGCGCTGGCGCAGCTGGGGAACCGTGGCCCCGAACCGCTCCGTGCGCCGTTCCTGGCATTCGCGGCCGACTACCAGGTCACCGGTCGGTTCGGGGAAAGCCTTGACCGGCTCAAAGAAAGACTCTCCGACCCGGTGGGAGACCGGGTCATCGAGGGGCTCCGGNNTGTCAACGCCGGCTGAAAATTGACCCCCTTTTGCCGATCGAAAATTGACCCCCTTGGGTCGGTTTCTTGGTGGTTTCAGGTGGTGGTGCGGGCCGCGGGTGGTGGTCCGGGGCGGTGTGCGCGGGTCCGGTAGGACTCGCCGTCCAGGGCGATGACCTGGGCGTGGTGGACGAGTCGGTCGATGGTGGCCGCGGCGACGACGTCGTCGCCGAGGGTTTCGCCCCAGCGTGAGAACGCGAGGTTCGAGGTGACGACCACCGATCCGGTCTCGTAGCGTGAGGCGATGAGCTGGAAGAACAATGACGCGGCCGCGGTGTCGAACGGCAGGTAGCCGACCTCGTCGATCACCAGGAGCCGGTACCTGTTCAGTTTGCGCAGCTCGCGTTCGAGCTGCCCTTGGGCGTGGGCGGCGGCGAGGCGCTCGATCCACCGGGTCGCGGAGTCGAACGCGACGGGGTAGGAGGCCTCGGCGGCCTTGATCGCCAACGCGATCCCCAGGTGGGTCTTCCCGGTTCCGGGCGGTCCGAGGAGCACCACGTTCTCGCGTTTCGCGATGAACGTGGTCGTAGCCAGGTGCGCGATGACGTCACGCACGGTCGCGGGGATGTGGTCGAAGGAGAAGTCCTCGATCGTCTTGACCGCTGGGAAGTGCGCGGCAGCGATCCTCATCCGGGTCCCGTTCGCGGTCCTGGATGCGACCTGGCGGCCCAGCACGGCGGCGAGGTACTCCTCGTGTGACCAGCCCTCGGCACGGGCCTGGTCACCGAGCACGGCGAAGGTCTCGTTGATCACTGGGGTCTTGAGTTCACGAGCCAGGAACGCGACCTCGCTGAGGAGGTCCTTGCCCGTCGCCATGGGGTTCGCGGTGCTCACCTGACGACCTCGAGTCGCGCCCGCGCCGCCACCGCGGCCGCATCCGTGACGGTCGGGGTCAGGTCGAAGAGATCGTCGTAGTCGCTCAATGCTCGGACTCCCACCACTGCTCCCGCCCCGGTCGCCGGCCGAGCGGTGGGACCGCGCATCGCCGCAGTGCGGGCCTGGTACGCGGTGCGGAGCCCGGCCGCGGTCACCACGTGGGCCGGGTCGGTGATCGTCTGATGCGATGACCAGCACCGCTGATGGGCCCCGACCGGGGTGCCGGCACAGGAGACCCTCACGGTGTCCAGGTCGGCATGGACGTCGACGAACCGGCCAATCACCCGCGGGTCGACCGAGTAGTCGTTGCCGAGGATGCGGACGTAGTAGTCGCGGCCCAACCGGACCCGAGTGCTGGTCCCCAACGACGGCGCGAGCGGCGGCAGCGCCCCCATCGCCGCGGCATCGGCGACGATCCGGTGCCCGGGTTGTTGCCCGGTGCGGCGCAGCATCCGGGAGTTCGCCTGCGGCAACCACCCCGCGAGCTGGGTGTTGTAGTCACCCGGTGAGTCGAACTCGCGTCCCGGCATGAAGGAGGTATCGAGGAACCCGTTGATCCGCTCGACGATCCCTTTGGCTTCGGGGTCACGAGCCGCGGTCTGGTAGATCCGGGTACCGAGCGTGCCTGCGAAGCCCCTCGCGCCCAAGGTCAACCGGTGGTGCTGACCGATCCCGGACTCGTTGTCCCACACCAGCATCTTCGGGACCCCGCCCAACCCGGACAGCAGCTGCCACATCCCGGCGAGCAGGTCACCGGTCTTCCTGGTCGGCAACAGCACCGCCATCATGAACCCCGAGAACGCCGCGACCATCGTGAGGACCGGCAGGTCCGCAGCCGGCCGTCCGCCGACCCAGCCCGCGCCCTTGGACGCCGCGTGGGTATCGACCGGGATGACCTTGCCAGGGAACCACAGGTCACACTGCACGATCTCTCCGGCGGTATAGATCGTGCGGTCCGCGGGATCGTTCGGCGCGTACAGCGGGCGCAGCTCAGCGACCCTGGCGCGCAGCACCGAGGAGGAGTGCTCCCACCCGATCCGCTCGGCGATCACCGTGGCCGGCATCGAAGGGAACTTGGCCAGCAACGCCCGGATCCTCGGCTCGAACGCGTCGACCCGTGAGCCCACCGGACCCCGCTCATACTTCGGCGGCTCATCGGCCGCGAGCGCCGCACGAACCGTGTTCCTCGCCAACCCCGTCTTCCGCACGATCGCCTTGATGCTCATCTTCTCCGACCTATGCAGCCGTCGGATCTCAGCCCAGTCCTCAGTCATGATCACTCCCTCACTGTGCCGAGGGGGTCAGTATTCGATCGGCACCAGAGGGTCAGGATTCACCCGGCAGCGACAGGAGTCACCCCGGTGCGTCTAACGCGGCCGCATGACGCGCCTGCACGCAGCACGACTCGTGCTCGCGGATCGCGGCTGATATGAGTGCATGGGCAAGTGGGGTCTCCTCCTGACCCTCTTCGAGTGGCGCTGACACCGTGGAGCGCGGTGACAAACTAAGCGAGACCGGAAACCGGGTGAGTCTGCTCGTTCTCCAGCTCCCGCAGTCGAATGCGCAGCGTGCGGTCCGCGTGCCATCGCTTGGTCACGTCGCGCAGGATCGCTGAGATGCCGGCGATCCTGCCACCCGCCTCGCGGTGCATCGCGATGGAGAACTCGAGCGAGATGCGCGTTCCGTCCGCGTGGATGGCTGGGACCGCGAGCACGTCACGACTGCCGTACTTGCTCTCGCCAGTGGTCATCACGCGCTCCCATCCGTCCCAATGCGGCTTGCGCTGCCTCTCGGGGACGATCAGGTCCAGCGACTTCCCCAGTGCCTCACTCGCGGAGTAGCCGAAGATTTCCTGAGCCCCGGCGTTCCAGAGCCGGATGGTGCCGTCTCGGTCTGCGTAGATGATCGCGTCCTGCGCCTCGTCGACGATGCGATCGCGGATCGGGTCGGGCGCCCCGTTCCCGGTGGGCGCTACGAATGCCGATCCCATCCGCCGCAGCTCGTCCCGGTGTAGCGCACTGAGCTCCGCAAGGATCGAGTCCCCGTCGACCGAGAGCTGCACCCGCACCACCCGCGCATCGGTCGGGTCCGGTGTCCGCACGACGAGTCCCCGAACCGCGGCGCGGTCGACGAGCTCGACCACGCTGTGATGACGCAGCTGCAGACACTCGGCCAGCTCCGACACATTCGCCCACTCGCGACCGGATGAGCCCTTGAGAGCCAACAGCAGCTGGTACTGCTGCGGCGTGACACCGTGCTCGCGAACTGTCTCCTCGCTGAACCTCAGGTATCGGCGGATGTCGGAGCGAAATCGCGCCAGCGCCTCGAACTCATCCTCCGACAGCGGATCAGACGGCACGGTTTGCTCCTTCGCCATGAACCTGACACCACGCTTCCCATATCGCTCTGTTGTGGCTCCAACATATCGTATTACGATATTCGCGCGGTCGTCTCCCGTCTCGATTTCTGGGCGCCGCCGTGGTCACGCGCCGAGGTGGTATGAATGGACACGCCCGTGCACGTGGCAATAGCGAAAGGGATGTCTGTGAATACGTTGGAGGAGTGGACGGCTGCGGTGGTCGCTGAGTTGGAGCTGCCGGCAGCATCGGTCGACCGCGACGTGGTGCTCGACCTTGCCCGCGATGTGGCGCGAGGCGTGGCCCGCCCAGCGGCGCCGCTGACGACCTACCTGGCGGGTGTCGCCGTCGGGGCGGGTGCCGACCCGGCCGACGTGGCTGCCCGGATCGGTCAGCTGGCCCAGCAATGGCCCTCGGCAACTGAAGACGCCGCGGAGCCGCCGTCTTGATCGCCGTTTCGGACGTCCCGAACGGTTCGTGAAGCCCCCGCACGGCCAGGGAGCCGAAGGCGCTCGAAGACCTCGCCGGACGTCGCTCACCGGCTGCGACGCCACGGCTCGCCGGGTGCCATGACGTACTGGGCGAGCACATGGCGCCACGGGATGACGGCCATGATGATGACGACCCAGAGGACCGCGCCGGCCTGGGTGCGGGTGGCGCCCTCGAGCTGGTTGTCCGACCACAACGGGAGAGCGACGACCCCGATCCGCCCGATCCGCAACATTGACAACTGGTCGTGGTACCTCGACACCAACGAGACGAGCCGAGCGATCTCCGCCGACTTCTACGTGACCAAGCAGACCGGGTACAAGCCGATCATCCAGAAGTTCTGGGGGAGCAGCTACACAGTCAAGTGCGAGGGTGTCCGGACTCGTCTCCTCAAGGGTGGCCGGGGCGCATGGGTGAGCGTTCCTCAGAGGTGCCTGGTGGACAAGAACGGCGATGCGGTGCGCCGGGTCCGGGTCTTCACTGAGGCTGTTTGGGGCAGTACCGCGGACCGTGCGCCCGGCACGCTGAAGACCGCCCGCTACACGGCGTGGGTGGCGCGGGGCTAACGTCCGGCTCTATCGGCTGGGACTCGTAAGTTCTGATACGGGTACCAGCCGATCCGGTTCTTGCCGGGGCGCTGAACCACATGACGAACCGTCCCATCCGCCGTCACTGGTCGGGTGGCGGTGCTCGACCAGTGGGGCGACCCGACTCTTGAACGTTGGCGGGGGTCAAACAGGGGCGAAGGGAGAGTGCAAGATCGCGGTCAAGGAGCGTGGCGAGGGCCTGAGTTGTCGCCGTCAATCTCCGGCGGCAGCAGGCAAATAGGCACCGTCTGTGTCAACCAGCACGTGCACGGCTACATCGACCACGCCCGCCTCGAAAACGCTGCCTGAAAACTCACGACAGATGCCGGAGTTCTAGCGACCAAGGATCGCTAGGAGACTGCTGAACAAGGCTGGTTTGCCGGGTGTCTGAGGCTCAGTTCTTGCTCGGTTCGCGTGGGCTGGGTGTAACTCGACGGCGGAGGGCTTGGACGGTTCTGAGTTTGGAACGGTCTCTTGGCTGTTCTGGCGCCGTTCCCGGGGGTCGGTGGCGCCTGTGAGGGGCGCGCGGGTGCCGGCCCTGGTTCTCAGGCCAGAGCCCAGGCTCCTTCGTTTCGAGTCAGGCCCAGGTTGAGCAGTTTGCGCAGGTTCAGACCAGCGGTGCGGGTGTGTAGCCAGGCGTTGTTCTTCTCGACCCCGCGGTAACGGACCTTGCGGTTCCCGCCGGCGACCAGCCAGGCGATGGACCGCTCCACCATCGGCCGGTGTTGGCGGTAATCGTCTTGCCAGGCAGGGTCTTTGGCTCGTTGCCGATGCTCACGCTGCAGCTCGTGGTGCTCGTGCAGAACCAACTTGCGGCCCCGGGCCGCGGTGGTGCACTGGGCTCGCAGCGGGCAACCGGTGCAGGCGGCGCCGAACGTGACGTAACGTTTCGCGGTGATCGTGCGGGTCACCCCGGCCGGACAAGTCGCGGTCCCGGCGCCGGCGTCGACGGTGAAGTCATCGAGGGTGAAACCGTCCGGGACCGCGCGCTTGAGTGGCCAGGGTTTGACCAGCGGAAGATGACCGGCACTGGTGATCGCGGCCAGCGCATGGCCTGTTCCGTAGGCGCTGTCGCCGAGGACCTGCACCAACTCATCGCCGCCGTTCGGTCCGCTGATGGTGTCGTCGGCTTCCAGCAACCGGATCCCGGTCGCACCATCAGATGCCTGGGCCCCGGCGGCCTTGGTCAGTTCACACCCGGTGGTGATACCGGTCTCTGGTTCGACCGCGAGGTGAGCCTTGAAACCGTCCTGGCGACGCTCGACGGTCTTGTGGGCGTGCCGCGCGTCGGGGTCGACGACGGAGATGACGCGGTCCCTGGCAACGCCTATGCGGATACGCCACTTCCCGTCGGTGCCATCCGAGCCATCCGCGGGTTCGACGTCTTGGCCGGCGATCAACGCCAGCAACGCGACCACCTCGGCGGCCGGGCCGTCCAACTCCCAACCGGCCACAACCTCCAACACTGCAAGGGCGTCCTTGACCAACGCGTCGATCAACACCGCCCTGGCCTCGGCATCGTCCCAAGCAATCTTTGGTTTGCCAGGGTCGTCGTAATCATGAGCCGAACACTTCTCGGCGACCACCGCTGCGGCCCCAGGGACCTCACGACGCACCTTGCGGATGATCGCGACCAACTGGGTCACGGTGTCCTGGGTCGCGACCGCATCGTTAAGGACCGTCGAGTCCAGGGCCCGCCTGTTCTTCCCCTTGATCGCACCGGACTCGGCGACCACTGCCTTGACGGCATCGAAGATCCGGTTCGGTGCGGTCGATGCTGCGAGTCGCTTACGCCAATACGTCAACGTCGACCCGTCGTAACCGCCGTGTCCGATCGGGAGACCACACGCGACCTTCCACCGCAGGTCGGTGCGTAGCGCGGCCATCGCTTCACGGTCCGAGAGCCCATGCAGGGCTTGCAGCACCAGGATCGACGCCGCGATATCGACCGGCACCGAGGGTCGGCCACGACCAGAAGGAAAGAGATGCCCAGCGACCGACTCGGCATCCAACAACTCACGTTCATCAAGCCGACGTCCCTGCATGAACCAACAATTTCATCCTCGACACGCACCGCCCCGCAGACACGCCTTTGTTCAGCAATCTAGGTGAGGTTCCCCCAAAGCCGCACTCGCCTTGGTCATGCTCTCCTGCCGATCGATTGAACTCCACCTACCGCACGAACGAGCACCCGGCTGACCCACATCGATGCCGGGAGAACCTCATTTAGACGGACAGCCCGAGTCTTTCGCGCACGGCGCGCGTGGCGGCAAGTACGTTCTGTAGCGATTCGACGGTCTCGGCGTAGCCGCGGGTCTTCAGACCGCAGTCGGGGTTGACCCAGACCTGGCGTGCGGGGATCGACGCGAGCGCCGTCTCCAGAAGCTCGGTGACCTCGGCGACGCTCGGCACGCGCGGCGAATGGATGTCGTAAACACCCGGCCCAATGCCGTGGTCGAAGCCGCTTGTCCGAATGTCTCGGATGACCTCCATGCGCGATCGGGCGGCCTCGATGCTCGTGACGTCGGCATCCAGGTTGCGGATCGCGTCGATGACGACGCCGAACTCCGAATAGCACAGATGCGTGTGGATCTGCGTCTCGTCGCGCACACCCGAAGTGGCCAGGCGGAAGGAGCCGACCGACCAGTCGAGGTAGCCCGCGTGGTCTTTCCGCTTGAGCGGCAACAACTCCCGCAGGGCGGGCTCGTCCACCTGCACGATGCGGATGCCGGCGGCCTCGAGATCCGCGATCTCGTCGCGCAGCGCGAGCGCAACCTGGCGCGCCGTCTCGCCGAGTGGCTGGTCATCGCGCACGAACGACCAGGCGAGGATCGTCACGGGGCCCGTCAGCATGCCCTTGACTGGCTTGGTGGTCAAACTCTGCGCATACCTCGACCAGTCGACGGTGATTGGCTTGGGCCGCGACACGTCACCCCAGAGGATCGACGGACGTGTGCATCGGCTTCCATAGGACTGCACCCAGCCGTTCTGGGTGACGGCGAAGCCGTCCAGGTTCTCGGCAAAATACTGCACCATGTCGTTGCGTTCGGGCTCGCCGTGCACGATGACGTCCAGGCCGATCTCCTCCTGCAGGTCGACAACACGCTTGATCTCGGCCCGCATGAGGCCGACGTACTCCGCCTCGCTCAGGATGTGCCGGGCCAGTTGTGCGCGGGTGCGACGGATGTCGCCGGTCTGTGGGAAAGAGCCGATCGTCGTGGTGGGCAGAGGTGGCAGGTCAAGAGCCGCCTCCTGCGCGGCGAGGCGATCCGCGTACTCGCCACGGGAAAAGTCCACTGCAGTCAGTGCCCCGGTGCGCGCACGTACGGCACCATCGCGCACGCCCGGAGCCGACCAACGTCCAGCGAGAGCAGCGGAGGCCGCGCTCAGCTCCCCGTGGATCGCCTCATGCCCGTCGGCCAGTCCTGTCGCGAGCGTCGCGACTTGCCCGACCTTTTGGTCGGCGAAGGCCAGCCAGCTCGTGATGCCGTCAGAGAGAAGCGTTTCGTCGTCGACGTCGTGGGGCAGGTGTAGCAGCGAAGTCGACGTTGAGACGGCAACCTCAGGCGAGAGCGCAAGCAGTTCGGTGAGCGTGCCGAACGCGGCCTCTAGGTCACCACGCCAGATATTGTGGCCGTCGATCACTCCACCGACGATGGTCTTGGCTGCCAGCGCCTTTCTCGTCGCGTCGTCGAGTCCGGTTGGAATCGTGCCACGAACGAGATCGAACCCGATGGCTTCGACGGGCGACGCAGCGAGCACGGGCAGCGCGTCATCCAGGCTGCCGTACGGTGCGGCGACGAAGAGCTGCGGACGATCGGATGCGCCCCCCAGTGCCGCGTACGCGGCCTCGACCGCCGCGAGCACGTCCTGGCGCGAGTCCGCAACGCTTTCGCTGACGAGGGCCGGCTCGTCCAGCTGAACCCAGTGCGCGCCCGCAGCGGCGAGACGTGCCAGGAGCTCGCGATACGCCACGACGAGCTCGGTCACGCGGCTTAGCCCGGATCCACCGACGGGAGTCGGCGGTGCTGGGTTGCTGAAGTTGATGCGAGTCGGTGGCTTTTGAGCACGGCGGAGCGGCTGGCCTTGCTGCCAGGGCGTTCCGGTTCTCAGGGTCGCGCCGTCGATGACGGCTGGGTGGTCAGGTCGCTGCGGCTGGTGGTGGGTCCGTCACGCGGGTGATCAGCTGGGTCCAGGCGGTCTCCCAGGGCCAGTTCTGGGGTAGGTGCAGCGTCACCCGTCGTGCTGAGGTCGCGACTCTGGCGGGGATCGCGACGAGTTTGCGACGCACGGTCGCAGTCGTTGCCCGGGCCAGCTCTGGTGCTGCGAGGGTGCCGGCTGCCCGGGTGAGGTTGAACGCGATGACCGCGAGCACCAGCCAGGCGGCGTTCGCGGTGAACACCCCGGACGGCAGGTGCGCCAGAGCCGAGTTCTTCAGGTCGGCATGGACCTGTTCGATGATCGCGTGGCCACGGTGGGTCTTGTCCGCGGCGACGGTGTCGAGTACGTCGGCCTCGGCGGTGGTGAAGAACGCGTGGAACCGCCACAGGTCGAACAGGGTGTCTTGACCGGCGGCGCGGTGGGCCTCGGCATGGAAGTCAGGGATCCTGCGCACCACCAGCCGGCCGGGGACCTGCTCGGCCTTCTTCTGCGCTGCGAACGCGACAAATGGCACCTCGGCGACCTCGGCGCGGGAGATCCATCTGCCGGTGGCCTCGTCGTAGATCGCGTCGGTGTACTCGATGCTCGTCCACGCTTGGTCACCGATCGCGGCGATGGCGGCCCTGATCTGGGTGTTCATCCGTACGGTCACCGACACTGCGGCGCCCCCGGACAGGGCGGCGTGCACCGGGCCGCGTCCGTAGAAGGCGGAGTCCATCCGCACCAAGATGAGGTGGTCGCGGCCGAGGAGGCGGCGGGCGGTCTTGGCGGCGTCACCGACCAGCCGCTTCGCACCACGTGAGGAGTTGCATGCTCCCTTGCGGAGCCGCTGCGCCACGATCACCGGCCCAGATGCGCCGGCGCCCGTCGTGAGCGTGGCCAGGAGCGCGTTCAGGCCACGGATCCGGTTGTAGCCGAAGCCCGCACCCTGCTTGGCGTGACCGTGGACCTCGACCACGGTGTCGTCGACGTCGACCAACGCATACCGGCGGGCCGCCCCGTTGCCCGGTTCGGAGGTGGCTGCGACCAGACCGGTCAGCTTCCCCAACGCGAGCAGGAACCGGGAGGCGACCGCGTCGAGCTGGCGGATGTGTCCGAAGGTGAACGCCCGCAGGAACGACCCGAGCGTCGAGGGGGCGTAGGCCTTCGCGAACAACCGGCCCATGCCGCCGTGCCGCAGGATCGCCATGTCATCGATCGAGTCCGCTCCGGCGACCATCCCCGCGACCAGCGAGGCGACCTTCAGCCCAGCGTTCGCGCCCCGTCGACGACGAAGCCCATAGCGTCGCCGCCGCAATAGAAGGGTTTGATTCCGGCCCCGGTGAGCGCCGGCCAGGCGTTGCCCCGAACCACGAAGTTGCTACCGCGGTCGAGGATTACCAACGGCGCCCTCATGAGGCCACCCCGACCCGGCCGGTCCGGGCGGCCTCGAGCCACGCCCGGATGTCCGCCCTCGGCGTGCCATCGATCACGATGTCGAGCCGGTGCACGTTGCGGTGCAGGAACTCGGCCGTGTCCGGACTGACCCACCGACGAGAGCCGATGTCGACCACGACGGCCACACCGTTGGGCAGGTCGTCGAGCGCTGCAAGCTCTTTGCGGTCATGGCTGGAGAACAAGTCCGGCTCTTCGGACAGGTCGAGGTGGACGCGGCCGGTCAGCATCGCGCCTCCCCGAGAACGTCGGCGGGTCGCGCTACCCTGTAGAAGTCGCCGTTGTTGACATTCGAGGGCCTCTTTCGCCGGGGGCCCCTTCGTCATGTGTGGGATCAGCTCGCACGCTGCTCGCCCCCAACGGTGGGGATCGGCCGCACGAGCGTCGCCTCGAGCTCGTGGAGGTCGACCCTCAACGTGCGAGGACCGAGCCGGTACGCTCGAACGCGGCCCGCTGACACCCACCTACGCAGGGTCATTGGGTGGACATTGGCGTAAGCGGCGGCCTGACCGATGCTGACAAGGTGTCGTTGCAAAGTCGCGGTGGACTTCGGCATGAAAAAACCTCTCCGGGATTCGCCACGATCGGCGACCTCCGTCGGAGAGGTGTTGGTTCTTAGACTAGCGCAACATTAGGGAACACACCGCAGCAACTAGCTACGTGTCGCGACCTCCCGCAGCCATTGCTCGATGTTGTCGACCCGTAGGGGCTGTTCTATGCCAGCCCGCCAGAGCGCGCAGGCGTAGCGACCTATAGGCGCCAGGCTGTCGCTTCGCAGCATGGGGTCGTACTTGCAACCGTCGACCGGGCAAGGCAGGTAAAGACGCCAATGCGGCACATCGCCGGGCGGCGTCTGGCCGGCCGGCGCCTGGAGGGGTGACTCGTGAATGTCTCGGAGTTCGGCCTCAGTGGGCTGCCAATCGCCGACGTACTCCTTCTGGGTTCGGTGGGGCTGCCACATGAGGACGCGCTCGCCGTCGAACGTCCGCCAGCGAGCGATCACAGTGCCGCGGTGCAGGGGGCAGGTCGCTTCGACGTCGCCCACTTCACCGTCATGACTGTCCCTCCACCAGCGCGGACAACGCCCGGGCTATCTCCACGTCCCGGCCCTGGGCGGCGTGCTGGTACCGGAGAGCAGCGCCGGGGGTCGAGTGCCCTAGCCGGGCCATGAGCTCGGCCAGCGTTGCGCCCGTCTGGGCGGCGAGCACGGCCCCCGTGTGCCGGAGGTCGTGGAACCGGAGATCGGGCCTCCCTGCGGCCTCCCTGGCCCGGTAGAACACCCTGTACAGGCTCGACGGGGCCATGTTCCCGCCACTCTTGGCCGGGAACAGCAGACCGTCCTTGCCGGGCTCGGTGTGCTTGAGCAGGTGCTCGCGGACCAGCGGCACCAGATGGGGTGGGATCGCCACGTTGCGCACGCCGGCATCGGACTTGGGCCGCTTCACGATCTTCCGTCCCTCGGCCCGGACGACGCCGCGACGAACGTGCAGTATGCCGTCACGGGTGTTCACGTCCCCGCGACGCAGCTCGGTCAGCTCACCGAACCTCAGTGCGCACCAGGCGGCCAGCAGCGTCATGACCCGGTATCGCTCGGGCATCGCCTTCACGATCGCCTCGAGTTGGGCCAGTGTGGCGGGCTCGACCTTCTTCACCCGCTTGGTGTTGCCGGCGCCGCGGATGTGGCAGGGGTTGCGCAGGATCAGCGACTCCCGTTCGGCCTGACCGAGGATGGTGCGCAGCAGCCCGTAGGCATGGCTTCGCAGCGTCGGCTTGTCGATCGCGGTGGTCGCGTACCACTCGCGCACCAGGTCGGGGGTGATGTGCTTGAGCGGGACCGCCTTGAACGTCGGCAGGACCTGCTTGTCGAGGAGAGAGGCGTAATGCTCGCGAGTGCGGGCCTCGAGCGTGCGACCGGCGAGCCACTTCTCCGCGTAGGTACCGAACGTCAGCGCCTTGGTGCGGTGCGACGCGTTGGGGTCCCACGAGTCGCGCACGATGTCAGCGCGGATCGTCGAGACCCACGTCTCGGCGTCGCCCTTCGTGTCGAACGTGAACGGTGCCTGGTGCATCACCCCGTCGGGGCCGGTGTAGCGGGCCTGGATCCGGCCGGACGGGAGCGTGCGGAGACTCCCGAAGCGGGCCTTCGTGCCCTTGTTGTTCGCCACCCTGATCGCCTCTCGTGCCATGTACGTGCCAGATCCCATGCTAGTGCATGTTGTCTTGCGCTAACGTATGTGACGCGCTACTGTCCCTCTCAGGCGCAGGTCAGGGACTGTTTCAGCAGGTCAGGGCCAGTAGCGCTACTGAAGCCGGAATCTGGTTCGAACCCAGTATCGCCCACAAGTAGATCCGCAGGTCAGAGGCCCTTTCCGGGCCTCTGCCATTTCGCTGTGCAACATACGTGCAACTGCGGTAGGACTCCGGGGGACGTCCTTGATCCCGAAGGTCTGGCGCGAGGGTGGGGTCCCTCGACGAGCACGGCCGAGCGATCAGAACCCGATCGAGGGGCCGCTGTTGTCCCGCTGCTGGCCAGGGTAGGGCTGAGCGGCTGGTGGCGCTGCTCGATGCTCGGGGAGCCCGAGCGCGGTTGGCGGTGGTGGGGGCGGCGGCTCGGACGCTGTCAGTTGGTCGGCCCAGGCGGTGATCCGGGTCTTGATCTGGTCAAGCTGTTCGGCGTCGACGCCGTAGTGGCTGGTGCGGCCAGGCCTGATCCGGTTGACCCACTGGAGCTGGTCAACGAAGTGGCCGAGCTCGAAACCGGGGTCGTGCTCCTTCGCCAGCGCGAGGACCGGCCCGATCGCAAGCTGTGTCGGGGGCTCGTTGCGCCAGTCGATGCCGAAGTCGACCTCGACCACCCTGTCCTCGTCGGCGACGCTGGTCTCGATTAGGAGCCGGGCGGACTCAGGGGTCAACTCTGGTTGCCGAGCGCAGCACGGGCTCGGTCGATTGCGGCCCTGTCCGCAACTCGGCGGCCACATCAACGGCGCGGGGCCGCGGGTCGTTGCGCAGCACGAAGGCGCCGACGCCCTGGCGGGCCTCCACCAGGCCGTCGTCCACGAGAAGTTGCTGCGCCTGGCGGATGGTTCGGCCAAGGGCCCGGGGTGTCGGGACCTTCG
>DGBM01000201.1:4341-27669 GCA_002384765.1 Demequinaceae bacterium UBA4004 | reverse complement strand
GGATAGTCGAGTCCGGCCGAGATCGAGTGTGATGGCTGCGTCTGCCCATCGGCGTCCTGCAAGACGTAGGACATCGCCCCGTGCAACACTCCCGGCCGTCCGCCCGTGATGGACGACGCGTGCTTGCCGGTATCGACTCCGTCGCCTGCGGCCTCACAACCGATCAGCCGGACTCCGGCGTCGTCCAAGAAGGCATCGAACATGCCAATCGCGTTGGAGCCGCCGCCCACGCAGGCGAGCACGGCACTGGGCAACCCGCCCAGAGCGGTCATCTGTTCGCGTGCCTCGCGCCCGATCACGCGTTGAAAGTCGCGCACCATCTCGGGGAACGGGTGCGGGCCAGCTGCGGTGCCGAAGATGTAGTTGGTGGTCTCCACGTTCGCGACCCAGTCGCGGTACGCCTCGTTGATTGCGTCCCGCAGAGTACGCGAGCCGGTGGTGACCGGAACCACGGTGGCGCCCAGCAGCCGCATGCGGGCGACGTTGAGCGCCTGCCGTTCGGTGTCCTCTTCGCCCATGTACACGGTGCATTCGAGGTCCATCAGCGCGGCCGCGGTCGCGGAGGCGACGCCGTGCTGGCCCGCGCCAGTCTCGGCGATCACGCGCGTCTTGCCGATGCGCTTTGTCAGCAGCGCCTGGCCCAGCACGTTGTTGATCTTGTGGGAGCCNNTTGAGGAACACGCGTGCGCCGCCGCAATGGCTCGCAAAGCGCGGCACCTCGGTGATGATCGACGGGCGCCCCGTGTAATCACGCGCGAGTCGGTCGAGTTCCTCGCCGAAGGTGGGGTCGTGCTTGGCCTTGTCGTAGGCGTCCGTCAGTTCGTCGAGAGCGGCGACCAGCGCCTCCGGTACGAACCGCCCTCCGAACGTGCCAAAGAAGGGGCCGACAGCCCCGGAAAGCAGTGAGGTCACGGACGCACCGATCGCAGGGCGGGGTGTGCGCCTGCGGCGACCATTTCCGCAACCGCGGTGCGCGGGTCCTTGTCCTTCACGAGCGCCTCACCCACCAGCACGGCGTCGGCGCCCATACGCGCGTACTCGACCACATCGTGGCTGCCCCGGATGCCGGACTCGGCGACCTTGACGATGCCGTCAGGAATCGTCGGCGCCACACGCGAGAACGTGCCGCGATCGACTTCGAGAGTCTTGAGGTTGCGAGCGTTGACGCCGATCACCCGAGCGCCGGCGTCGACGGCGCGCTTCACCTCGAGTTCGTCGTGAACCTCGACCAAAGCACACATGCCGAGCGAGTGGATGCGCTCCACGAGGCTCTCGAGAGCCATCTGCTCGAGCGCCGCCACGATGAGGAGCACCATGTCGGCACCGTGGGCCCTGGCCTCCCACACCTGGTAGGGGGTCACGATGAAGTCCTTGCGGAGGATCGGCACGTCCACCTTGGCGCGAACGTCGTCGAGATCCTGAAGCGACCCGCCGAAGCGGCGCTGCTCGGTGAGGACCGAGATCACGCTCGCGCCCCCCGCCTCGTACTCCGTGGCGAGCGCCGCGGGATCTGTGATCTGCGCGATCTCGCCCTTCGAGGGGCTGGAGCGCTTGACCTCGGCAATGACCGAAACCTCGGCCGTCTGAAGCTTCTGGAGCGCGTCAACAGCGCTCGGACGCCGTCCCGCGCGCTCCTTGAGTTCGTCCATCGAAGTGGCGATTTCACGCGCTTCTAGGTCGCTGCGGACACCTGCGACAATTCCGTCAAGAACGCTCATGCGTTGCCACCTCCCCGGGTTCAATGGTACCGCCGTCCTGGGACCCCTGGGACCGGCGCGTCGACTCGGTCAGGGCCGCAAGAACTCCATCCCAGGCAGATTCCGCACCACCCAGAACACGCCCAGCAGTACGGGAATTGCGACGGCAACCCACGTGGGAATCCGCGGACGCGGAACCTTGTCGTTCGCCAGCGCGGCGATCCACCACGTCCATCCCAGGACGAGTGCCGGCACGATGCCAAGAACAACCAGCGCGTTCATATGCAACGCGCCGATCACGTCACCGTGAAGAAGATCGTGCACGGCGCGCAGCCCGCCGCAACCCGGGCAGTAATACCCCGAGCCTGCCAGAAACACGCACGACGGGAAGGCGCCCGGCTGATGGGGATTCCTCACCACCGTATACACGGCGATGGCGGCGAGAGAGGCGGTGACTGCACCCGGTAGGGTCCACTTTGACCCGGTCCTGTGGTGCGGCACCGCCTCTGTCGCCGTCATGAGATCAGGTGCCCGAGATTGAGGCGAAGGAACCGGTGAGCAGCGCGATCGCCCAGCCCACGGTCCCCAGAACGGTGCCCACAATGCCGAGGATGAAGCCGACGTTGCCGAGCGTGCCGTTGGTGGCCCGGCCCTCTGCAGCCGCCTTCTTGGAGTTGTTTCCCAAGATGATGGCGGGAATGCCCGTGAACAGGCCACAGCACAAGATCGACAGGATGCCGAGCACGAGTGCCCACACTCCGAGGCTGTTCTTCTCTTCTGAGCCGCCGACCGGCATCCCGATGGGTGGCGGAGGGGGAGGAATTTCCGTCATGTCGTTTCTCCTTTGGTAAGGCGGCTACGCAAGACTCGCGATGCCTAGCGGAGCGGTTGCCCGTGACCGAGCGCCCGCAGCGCCGCACCCACTGCCAGTGCGGCGACAACTACACCCGCGCCCACCCATACCAGGGCGAACAGCGGAATCATCAAACCCACCGTTGCGAACAGCGCGCCGAGCACGATGAGGCCATTCGTGGCCCACGCCGCGGGCGTCCGACCGTGGTTATCGGGGGCCGCGGCGGGAAGATTCTCGGGGTCGATCTGGTGGGACATCGTCATCACTCCTTCAAGGACTTGGGCAAGAGTCTAGTCAGAACCGGAGGCCACGAGCCGGTTAGCGCGCGAGACGGCCCTCAACATCGCGGCCGCCTTGTCACGTGTCTCCTGCGCCTCGGTCGCGGGCACGGAATCCGCCACAATGCCCGCCCCAGCTTGCACGTGCGCCACCCCGGACTCGATCACCGCCGTGCGAATGGCGATGGCGAGGTCCATGTTGCCCGCGAAGTCGAAATACCCGATGGCTCCACCGTAGAAGCCGCGGCGCACTGGTTCAAGTTCGTCGATGAGCGCGATGGCGCGTGGCTTGGGTGCTCCCGACAGAGTGCCCGCGGGGAAGGTCGCCACAAAGGCGTCGAGCGCGCTGGCATGGTCTTCGAGCTCGCCGACCACGATGGAGCAGATGTGCATGATGTGGCTGTAGCGATTGACGGCCATGAACTCCACGACCTCGACCGACGTGGGCACGCACACTTTCACCAGATCGTTGCGCGACAGGTCCACGAGCATGACGTGTTCGGCGACCTCTTTGGGATCGGCGAGCAACTCCGTCTCCAGCGCCTTGTCCATCTCGGGAGTCGCGCCGCGCGGCCGCGAGCCTGCGATGGGGTACGTGAGCACCGAGCGTTCCTTCACGGTAACGAGCGATTCCGGGCTCGCGCCAACGATGGCGAAGCGCCTGCCGTCGGCGTCCTCACACTCCACGTAGTACATGTAGGGGCTGGGGTTGAGGGTGCGGAGCACGCGGTACACATCGAGCGCAGACGCCGGGCATTCGGCGTCAAAGCGCTGCGACGGCACCACTTGGAATACATCACCGTCGCGGATGGACTCCTTCGCGAACTTCACCATCTTCTCGTACGCGCCTACCTCGGATCTCGCCGTCACGACACCCTCCGGCGCCGACGCATCGATCGCCATCGCTGGCAGGCGCGGGGCGACGGCCAGGGCCTCCTCCATGGCGTCGATGCGCTCCACGGCCGAGGCATAGGCCTCATCGATTCCGGTGGGTTGGGCATCGGTGTTGACCGCGTTGGCCACGAGCCACACTGAGCCGTCGACGTGATCGAGCACCGCGAGATCGGTCGCGAGCAGGAGGTGGGCATCGGGCAGGTCGAGCTCGCGCACCGCGTTGGCGGGAAGCGTAGGCTCCCACTGGCGAACGATGTCCCAGCCCAGGGCGCCCACCAGCCCACCCGTGAGCGGGGGCAATCCGGGAATCTGCTCGGAGGCGAGAACGTCGAGCGCTTGCTTGATGGTGGGCAGGGGCGCGCCATCCTCAAGGCCCGTGGGAATATCTCCCGTCCACCGCGCCACATCTCCCACGATCGTCAGCGCCGCCTGCGAGCGCACGCCCACAAAGGAGTAGCGCGAGCGCGAGCCGTCGGGTTGGGCGGATTCGAGGATGAACGTGCCTGAACGGGATGCACTCAGGGCCGCGTAGACGGCGACCGGCGTCCAGCCGTCGCCGAGAAGACGTCGCGCCACGGGCACCACCCGGTGCGTGGCTCCCAACGCCACGAATTCCTTGCGCGACGGCCAGGTGTCGCCCCAGTCGAGCGCCGGCGCGGCGACGGGCGTCGGCGTCACGACGGGGCTCCCACACCGAGTTCGAGGGCCCCGCCCTCGTCGAAGCATGAGATCTTGCCCGTGTGGCACGCTCCCCCGGTCTGATCCACCATCAGCAGCACGGCGTCGCCGTCGCAGTCCAGTTCCGCGCTGACGACGTGCTGGACGTGGCCCGAGGTCTCGCCCTTACGCCAGATCTCGTTCCGGCTGCGGCTGAAGTAGACGCCGCGCCGCGTGCGCAGCGTCTCGTCAAGCGCGTCGTCGTTCATCCACGCGACCATCAGCACCCGCAGTGTGGTGGCGTCTTGCACGACGGCGCTCACCAGGCCCGCTTCGTTGCGCTTGAGTCGCTGGGCAATCCCCTGGTCCAAAGGCATGGCGCCTATCCTTCCACGCCACGGTTGCAGCACCGGTCAGTCACGCGTCTGAGCCACCCACGCGCGGTGAAGCCGCGCATACGGTCCGTCGGCCGCGAGCAAGGCGGGATGTGGGCCGAATTCGACGAGTTCGCCGTTGTCCATGACCGCGACCAGGTCTGCCCGCTCGGCCGTCGACAATCGGTGCGCGATCACCACACTGGTGCGACCCTTCATGAGGCGTTCCAGCGCGCGCGAGATCCGCACCTCGGTGGCCGGGTCCACGGCCGACGTGGCCTCGTCGAGGATGAGAACGTCGGGATCGCGGAGGTAGGCCCTCGCGATGCTCACGAGTTGCCGCTCCCCCGCGCTCAACAGCTCGCCGCGCGCGCCGACCGGGGTGTCAAGCCCGTGAGCCGTGGCCTCCAGCCATCCGGTGAGCCCAAGCTCGGCGAAAGCCTCTGTTGCGGCACCGCGCAGGGCGTCCTGGTCGGCGTCCGGACGCGCGTACACCAGGTTGTCGAGCACCGTTCCCTCAAACAGGAAGCCCTCTTGAGGCACCACGGCCAATCGCGACCGCAGGTCCTTGAAACTCACGTCACGAAGGTCCACGCCGCCCAGCCTGATGTGTCCGGACGTCGGGTCGAAGAACCGCGACAGCAAACGTGCGAGCGACGTCTTGCCCGACCCTGTCTGACCGACGACCGCGAGTCGTTTGCCCGCCGGCACCGTCAGGGAGATGCCCTTGAGCACCTCCTCGTCGTCGTCATAGGTGAGCCGCACCGCTTCCACGGCGAGGTCAACCTTGCCGTCGGGAAGCGGCGTCGGGGTCTCCGGTTCGGCCACCGTGGTCGGCGCGTCGACCAACTCGATCACGCGTTGCCACCCGACCATGGCCCGCTGCATCTCGGCAAGCATCTCGATGATCCACATCAGTGGCCCCGAGAACATGTAGACCAGGAGCGCAAACGCCGCGACGGTGCCCACCGACAGGTCGCCCCTGACCCCCAGCGCCGTGCCCACCACCAGGGCCGCGCCCGTGGCGAGGGACTGACCAAAGGCGGTCATGGAGAAGCTCGCGGACGCCAGCCAGGCGGCACGGCGCTCCCGGCGGGCAATGCCGTCAATCTCTTCACGCAGTCGCGACCTCATCCGCTCCTGGACACCGTACGAGCGAATCGTCGCGACACCCACGAGCTGCTCGGAGGTTCGGCCCAGCAGGTCCGCCATGCGCGCCCTGATGTCGGAGAATGCGCGCCGGATGATGGGCTGGATCCGCAGCGTCACCACCAGCAAGGGGATGTAGCACGCGATCACCACGAGCGCGAGTTGCCACGAATACAGGGCCATCACCACAAACACGACGGTGGATTCGAAAGCGGCGACCAGCATGCCTGCGCCCGTCCACTGCATGAGGTCGCGCATGGTGTCCACGTCGCCGGTGACTCGGGACACGTAACGTCCCCGCTGCTCCGAGTTCTGGGTGAGCACGGACAGCCGGTGCACGTTGTGGAAAGCGCGCTTGCGCAAGGTGGCAAGCCCCGCTTCCGCGGCGATCACCATGCGGCGGCGCACTCGCCATTCGACGAGCATCGAGATGACGACCACGATGGCGCCGCCGACGACGAGGCGGTGCACCAGGTCGACGTTGACGCCTGACTCCGCCAGGAGTCCCTCATCCGTCACGCGCTGCGTGAGGTAGGGGACGGTCGCACGCGCCGATGCCGCCACGAGCGCGAGAAGCACCGTCACCCCGAGTCCCTTGCGGATCTCGGGCGAGATGGCGAAGCCACGCGCGAAGGTGTGGCGCAGACCCATACGAGCCTCGTCGTCCTGAGCTACGGGTGTACCAGGGGTGGCGGTCACTCGACATCACCTGCCTCGTCGCGCCTGCGTAGCGAATCGACCTCGTAGGCGGTGACCAGCTCCCGGTAGCCTGCGTCACGCGCGATCAGTTCCTGGTGAGTGCCAGCATCGACCACGGTGCCGTCATGCACATGGATCACCCGGTCCGCCAGCACGATCGACGCCAAACGATACGCAATCAACAGCACCGTGGGTCCGTGCCCGTCGGCGCGCAGCGCCGCAAGGATCTGCTGTTCGACGCCGGGATCGACCGCCGACGTGGCGTCGTCGAGTACCAGCACCCGAGGCTCGCGGACAAGCGCCCTCGCGATCGCGATGCGTTGACGCTGACCGCCGGACAGGTTCATTCCGCGCTCTTCGAGCGTGGCGTCCAGTGCATCCCCGCGATGGTGCAGGCCCCGCACGAGGTCGTCGATGGCGGCCCTGCGCAGGGCGGTCCACACGGCGTCGTCCGAAAAGTCCTCACCCAAGGTGATGTTGTCGCGCACCGTGCCCGCGAACACGAATGCCGTCTGCGGGACGAGGGACACGTGTGTCCCGAGCGCCTGAACCACCTGGATGTCCGTGTGGTCGATCAACACCTCGCCGCCCACGGCACGCGATAGCCGGGCCGCCGCCAACGCCACCGTGGTCTTGCCTGCACCCGTGGCGCCCACAAGCGCCGTCACGGTGCCCGGGTGCAACTCAAGCGAGACGTCCCTCACGATGATGACCGGTTCGCCATCGCCGTCGTCGGCCGCCACGTGCGCCGACCTGAAGGCGACGTGTCCCGCACCCTCACGAGGTACGGAGACGTGTCCGGGCTCGTCGACCTCCGTGGCCGCCGCGGAGATGCGGGCGATGCGCTGGAAAGACACGAGTGCGGAGGGCATCTGCCCCAGCACCCAGCCGACACCGCGGATCGGCACCGCCATGAGCGCCAACAGATAGACGGCGGTGACCACGTCCCCCACGCTGACGGCGCCCGCCGCCGCGCGGTGGGCACCGACCACCATGATCGCGAGGGAACTGAGCGGCACCATCGCGTCCATGAGCGGCTCAAACCAACTCGACACCGCGCCCACCCTGGTGTCGGCGTCGCGCAGCCCGTCCACCTTGGTGGCGAAGCGCTCGGACTCGCGTGCCTCTGCCCCCAGCGCCTTGACCACGGTGCCGCCCTCAAACGACTCGTGCGCGATGGTCGAGACTTCGGCGCGCAGGCTTTGTCCCGCGTCCCACAGCGGGCTAATGACCTTCTCGTAGAGGTAGTTCACGACGAGTATCGCGGGAACCACCATCATCGCGGTGATCGCCATCCACCCGTCCATGATGACCAGCCGGTAACCGGCCGCGACCATCATCGTGAACGACCCGACGGTAAACGCGAGCGGGTGCAACGGATTTGTCGCGGTCTCCGAGTCCGAGGACATGGCCGACAGCATCCGACCGGCGGGGTTGGCGCGATGCCAGCCGAGCGGCAACGCCGCAATCGCGTCGGCTACCACGGTGCGGTGACGGGCCCCCACTCGCGCGACCGCGCCGCCTTGGACCGCCCGTCGAATCATGATCAGCACGGCGTTGATCAGGCCGATGCCGACAAAGACGCCCCCCGCGAGCAGTACCGCCGTACCCGGGTCCTGGGTGCGTTCACCCCACCACCCCTGAACGGGTTTCCCGTCGATCGCGGGGATCACCACTTGGTCGACGATGAGCCCGAGCACGGATCCGAACACCACCGTGAGCACGCCAAACACCCCGGCAGCGGCGATGGCCACACCAAAGCGCCGCGGGGAGGTCCGCAGGGCGTGACCGAGAACGTGAAGGGTCTTCCGGCTGTACGACCCGCTCAGTTCGTATTCGGCCCGCCTCGCCGCCGTCACCGGACCGCGATGCCGGCGGAGCGCATCGCTTCCTTCACCTGGCGAATCGAGAGCGTCCCAAAGTGGAACACGCTCGCCGCGAGCACGGCGTCGGCACCCGCCTGGGCGGCCGCGACAAAGTCCTCGGGACGGCCGGCGCCGCCGGAGGCAATGAGGGGAATGGAGACGACGTCACGCACGTGCTTGATCATCGAAATGTCAAAACCGTCCGTCGTGCCATCGGCATCCATCGAATTGAGCAGAATCTCGCCCGCTCCCCTGTCTGCGCCCTCGCGCGCCCATTCGATCGCGTCGATGCCGGTTCCCCGGCGCCCGCCGTGCGTCGTGACCTCGTAACCCGAGGGCGTCACGGTGTCTCCTTGGCACCGTCGCGCGTCGACCGAGAGGACCAACACCTGGTTGCCGAATCGGCGCGCAATCTCGGAGATCAGTTCCGGTCGCGCTATCGCAGCCGTGTTCACGCCAACCTTGTCGGCGCCCGCGCGCAGCAGGCTGTCCACGTCGTCCGTGGTCCTGACGCCGCCGCCAACGGTGAGCGGAACAAACACCTGCTCAGCGGTGCGCCTGACCACGTCAAACATCGTTTCGCGACCGCCCGACGAGGCCGTCACATCGAGGAACGTCACCTCGTCGGCGCCCTCGCGGCCGTATTGAGCGGCCAGCTCCACGGGGTCCCCGGCGTCACGCAGATTGGCGAAGTTCACGCCCTTGACCACACGCCCAGCATCCACGTCCAGGCACGGAATCACCCGCACTGCGACGCCCATCAGGTCTCCCCGTTCCACACGTCCAGAATGTCGATCACCAAGATCAGGGTGCCTTCACCCGGATAGGCCCACTGCTCGGGCGCGACCAACATCACCTGTGAGCCCCCCGTTTGGTCGATGAGACCTTCGTCGAGGGCGCGCAACTGCTTCCCCAGGCCCAGCTGACCTTCGAACGGCGCCTGCTCCGGCAGCCACGACGACTGCCGCACGTCTCCGGCCTTCCAGGATTCCCCATCCTTCTCGCCATCGGCGCCGTAGACGATCTTGATCTGCGCCACGATGAAGGATCCGGGCACGACTTGGGGCCCGTCACCCTGCACCAAGGTTGCGATTGTCAGGTCTGCTGGGTACTCCCCCGTGGAGTTGAGGGTGATCGCAGGCTCGCCTGTCGCGGTCGTATTCACCTGGGGAAGCGTGTCGGCGATCTCGAGTCGTTCCCCAACCGCGTGGTCCGGCAAAACATCGATCACGATCGCGATGGCCGGTTCGTCGTCAAACTCGCCCGACGACGGCGCGACAGACAACACGCGGGTGCCGACGCGAGCCTTGAGCAACACTTTGTAGAGGTTCTCGCCCAGCAGCTCGGGCGCGAGGAGAAAAGACCTGGGCAGGCCGTCGTAGGTGTTTTCGAAGACCTGTGCCGTGGCGAGCGACTGGATGTACATGTCTAGCAAGAGCGGCTGCCCATCCACCAACTGCTCGCCCTCGCCTTGCCACATCACCTTCGATTGACTCAACGTAAAGTCGACTCCACCGGGCCAGGCAAGAGACGGCGCGAGCGTGTCTGACGGACCGACGGTGATCATCGAAACATCGCCGCGGTGAACGGACGGCGACACGCCCGTCTCGCCGCCGTCGCTACATGCGGTCAGCGTGAGAATAGCGGCGGCCACCACGGCCATCAGACGACTCACGCTTCCTCCCGACACAGATGCACCAGCATACTGGCGGGAGTCACCCGTCCAGCGCCTCCAGGAGAACGTCGACACGGTCGTCGAGGTTCCTGAACGGATCCTTCAACAGCACGGTGCGCGGCTCGTTCCCCGACAACTTGAGATGCACCCAGTCCACGGTGTAGTCCCTGCCCGACGCGAGCGCCGCGCGCACGAACCGACCGCGAAGTGCGGCGCGCGTGGTCGCGGGTGGTTCGGTGGTCGCCCGCACGATGTCCTGCTCGGAGACCACCCGTGACACCAGTCCGTCCGCCTGCAGGCGATTGAAGAGTCCCCGGGTGGGCGACACGTCGTGGAACGCCATCTCCAGCCGCGCCAGGCGCGGATCATCCAACGCGCACCCCAATCGGTCGCGGTAGCGTTCCAGCAGCCGGAACTTCACGGCCCACTCAAGCTCCGTCTCCACCTGCGAGGCGTCACCCGAGCGCACCGCGGCGATGCCGCGCTCCCACAGGTCCAGCACCTGCTCGGTCTCGTCGGTGCGTTCGATGACATCGTCCAGGCGGTCCCGTACCGCGATCAGACACGCCTCCTGCAGATCGGCTCCCGTCATGTGCCGCCCGTCGGCGAGTTCCACCGTTGCGGCGCCCGTGACGTCGTGAGCGATCGCTCGAATCGCCTGCATCTCGTTCGCGAGCGCCAGATCGGGCAACGTGAGACGTGCCTCGAGGATGCGCAAGAGCAGGTCGGTCGAGCCCATCTTGAGTCGCGTGGTCGGTTCCGTCATGGTGGAATCGCCCACGATCACGTGCATCCGCCGGTACAGATCTGCGTGAGCGTGGGGCTCGTCGCGCGTGTTGATCATGGGACGCGACCGCGTCGTCGCGGAGCTCATGCCCTCCCACATGTGGTCAGCGCGCGGCGAGAAACTGTAGTGCGCGCCCTGCGGCGTGCGGGTGATGCAACCCGAGCCCGTCACGATCTGACGCGACACGAAGAACGGCAGCAGCACCGACGCGAAGGCCTTGAAGTCCGCTCGCCGCCGCACCAGGTAGTTCTCGTGGCAGCCGTAACTGTTGCCGGCAGAGTCGGTGTTGTTCTTATAGAGATAGATCGAGCCTTCCAGGCCGGCCGCCGCGAGGCGCGCTTCGCCCTTCGCGACCAGGTCGTGGACGATGCGCTCCCCCGCCTTGTCGTACGCGACGACGTCCGTGAGGGAGTCGCACTCGGCCGTCGCGTATTCGGGATGAGCGCCCACGTCGATGTAGAGCCGCGAGCCGTTGGTGAGGAACACATTGGACGACCGTCCCCACTCGACGACCGAATGGAACAGGTGTCCCGCGACCTCTTCGGGGGTGACTGCTCGCGCGTTCGGGGCGTCAAAGTGCAGGCCGAACTCGGTCTCCAGACCCATGATTCTGCGCGCCGGATCGACCTCTTGGGCGGGCGGCACCTCGCCGAACATCATGTGCTGCTACTGCCCGCCCTTTTGCACGAAGGATCGGACGAATTGCGAAGCGTTCGTCTGGATGGTGTCGTCGATTTCGTCCAGCAGCGAGTCGAGCGCGTCGGTGTTCGCCTGAGCGGCGGGAGCGGCGGGGGCGTCCGGCTCCGGGGCGTCGTCCTCAAACGGAGACGACGATGAGGTGGTCTGAGGCATGCCTCTAGCCTAGTCGCGCGTGGGTGTGTCTGCGGGCCCCGCCTCGGCAAGCAAGGTGTCCACGAGGTGGTGACTGGTGACGAGCGGGTCGGGCAACGTGAGGACCTCGAGGTGGCCGTGTTCGGAGTCTCTGTCCAACACGATCGTCGACCAGCTGGCGGCGTCCACGACATCGCCGCGCTGGCTCACCATGCGACCCCTCAGCCACGCACGGGTCGTCGAGGGCGGCGTGGTCATCGCACGTTCGATGTCGGCATCGGACACGATGCGCTCCACGGCGCCCGCCGCACTGAGCCGCGCGGCCAGACCCGTGCCGAGTTCGCTCCACTGCAGATCCGCCGCCTGCAGGCGATCGTCGTCCCAATCCGGGAGGATCATCGTGCCGTCGGCGTCGAGCACCGCATAGCGCTCGCGCATGCGCCCGAGCAGCTGCAGCTTGGCCACCCACTCAACGTCACGCGCGGCCTCGAACGGGTTCCGCCCGAGCGCGTCGATGACGCGTTCCCAGCGATCGATGACGCGCGCATCGGCCTCGTCACTGACGTAGTCGCGAGCGATCGTCACGAGTGCCCGCTGAATCTCCAAGGCCGTCGCGGACTCACCGGACGCGAGGCGCATCCGGTAGCGCAGCGCCAGATCGCGGGACACGGCGCTCACCTCCGCCACGGGGTCGGCAAGCTCGAGAACGTCGAGCCGCTCGTCCCCCGCCTCGACCGCCGACAGGACCAACGACGTCGTGCCAACCTTCAGGAAGGTGGGAACCTCCATGGAGTTCGCGTCGCCAACGATGATGTGCAGGCGACGCCACCTGCGGCGATCCGCATGCGGCTCATCGCGGGTGTTGACGATCGGCCTGCGCAGCGTNNCTGCGCGCGAGGTCATCAAAGTCGACCGAGCGCTGTACCAGGTAATTCTCGTGCGTCCCATACGAGGCGCCCTTGCCATCGACGTTGTTCTTGTACAGCGCCACGTCGTCGCCGTCCGCGCGCATCTGCGCGGCCGCCGCCGCGCTGATACGGTCTCCCGCGACGTCCCACACCACCGCATCGTGCGCGCTCGTCACCTCGGGACCGGAGTATTCCGGATGAGCATGGTCGACATAGAAGCGCGCGCCGTTCGCGAGCACCGCGTTCACGTGGGCCGGGTCCTCCCACGAACCGCGCCGCCTGCGCAACGTGACGCCCCGGTTTGCTTCGGAATACTCGGGGCTATCGGTGAGCAGGTCGGCCGTCGCATAGCGACGTTCCCTGCGCATCCCGCGGAGGTCCATCAGCGGGTCCTCTCCGCCGTAGTCCCACCTCGTCGCGGAATTGCCCGACCACACGCGGCACGCCTGGACAAGTCGCGAACTCAGCAGAATCGGGTTGGCTCCCGGATTCCCCGGGTCGGTGATGCCGTACTCCGTCTCGATCCCGACAACGCGCATCAGTACTCGCCGAACTCCCGCGCAGCTACCGAGCGCGCCTCCCGGAGCTCTTGATCGGATGCGGCAAGCAGATGCGCCGTCGACAGGCCCTTGTCTCCGCCGCCGACGTGATGCTTGATCGCACGGGTCTTGGCGCGGTCCACCACGTTGCGCAGGAGCGCGCCGGACATGTAGCTTGCCGAGGCCTCGTCGTGAAACAGGCTGGCGACCGATGCGGAGATCATGGTGGCGATCGTGGCGCTCCGGTCGCCCCCGTGCGCTGCCACCTCGCCCGCGTCCAAGGGCAACTCCGCCGTCAGATACTTGGAAAGAATATCCCTCGAGGCCGCGGCGTCGGGCCGCGAGATCTCGATCTTGACGTCGAGCCGACCCGGGCGAAGGATCGCCGGATCGATCATGTCCTCACGGTTGGAGGCNNAGGCGCCGATCACGATGACGTTGCCGAGATCCTCGACGCCGTCAAGTTCGGTCAGCAGCTGCGGAACGATCGTGGTCTCCATATCGGAGCTCACGCCCGATCCGCGAGCGCGGAACAACGCATCCATCTCGTCAAAGAAGATGACGACGGGTGCCCCGGAGTGCGCCTTGGCGCGGGCTCGCTCGAAGATGGTGCGAATGTAGCGCTCCGTCTCGCCCACGTACTTGTTGAGCNNTGTTGAGCAGCTCCGGACCCTTGACGGACAGGAAGTAGCTGCGGTCCGAGCCGGTCGCCTCGCCAAGCGAGTGCGCCACTGCCTTCGCGATGAGCGTCTTTCCGCAACCGGGAGGGCCGTACAGCAGCATCCCCTTGGGTGGCTTGAGCGAGTGCTCGCGATACAGCTCGGGGTACCTCAGCGGCAGCTCGATGGCGTCCCGGATGCGCTCGATCTGGTCACCCAACCCGCCGATCACCGAGTAGTCGACGTCAGGAACCTCCTCGAGCAGCAGCGCCTCGACCCCGGTGCGCTCCACCTTCTGCGACGCGAAACCGGTACGGGGGTCGATGATGACGGTGTCGCCCTCGTGCACCCGCGCGGCGGCGTCGCCGCCCATGAGGATGACCACACGCTCATCCTCACCCCGAGACACGACGAGCACGCGGTCGTCGTCGATGACCTCGCGGACGATGGCCGCCTGGCCCGCTCTCTCGGGTTGGGCGGTCCCCACAATCACGCTCATGGCGTTCAAGAGGACCTCGTCGCCGGAGGCGAGGCCCTCCGCCGCAACGGGAAGAACTGCCACACGCATGCGTCGGCCGTTAGAGACGATGTCGGCGTTCTTGCCCGCCCATTGCACAAAGGTCGCGAACGTCTGCGGGGGCGCCGACACCTCGGCCAACGTGGCGCGCATCTCGCCCAAGTGGTCGCGCGCCACCTCCAGCAGCCGCTGCAGTTCGCCGTTGCGCTTCTCCAGCGCGGCGATGGTGTCCTCAGTGTCAGCCACCGTCATCCCTCTCCTGTCCTTGTGCACGCTTGGTGACGTCGCGCCTCACCTTGCGCACCTTCTTGTCCGACACGGGGCGCTCCCCGAGGTCTTCGGGCGACCAGTCATCCGTCGGCGCGGGCGTGCCCTGGGGTCTGCGATGCCGGATCGGCGCCTCCACCCCCGGCGCCATGCGACGCGAGGCCAGCAGGAAACCGGTGTGCCCGACCATGCGGTGGTCAGGCCGCACCGCCAGCCCCTCAAGGTGCCACGTCCTTGCCATCGTCTCCCAAGCGCGCGGCTCCGTGAAATCGCCCGTGCCCTTGAGGTCCTCTGCCAGGCGGGATAGTTGCGTGGTGGTAGCGACGTACGCGAGGAACACGCCGCCGGGCGCGAGGGCGTGAGCCGCTGCTTCAAGGTTTTCCCAGGGCGCCAACATGTCGAGCACCACCCGGTCGACGCTACCTTGAGGCAGCGCACGAGCGTGCTCGTCGAAGTCGCCGATGCGAATGTCCCACGCCGGGTGGGGCGCGCCAAAGAACGATTCGACATTGGCGCGCGCGATGTCGGCAAAGTCCTCGCGGCGCTCGATCGACAGCAGCGAGCCTTGGTCTCCCACCGCTCTCAGCAGCGACATGCTCAGCGCACCGGAGCCGACGCCCGCCTCGACAACCCGCGCGCCCGGGTACACATCGGCGTAGTGAACGATCTGCGCGGCGTCCTTGGGATACACCACGGCCGCGCCACGCGGCATCGACATCACAAAGTCGCTCAGCAGCGGACGCAACACCACGTAGTCGATGCCCGCGGTGTTGCGGATCACCGTTCCCTCGGCGCAGCCGAGGATGTCGTCGTGCTTGAAATAGCCACGATGCGTGTGGAACGTGGCCCCTTCGGCCAGCACGATCGTGTGATGCCGGCCCTTGGGATCGGTGAGCTGGACACGGTCGCCGACGCGCAACGCGCCGCGCCGCTCAGCGGCGCCCACAGGGGCTGGGAGGGTCATGCGCGTCAGTCTACGGGCCTACTTCAGGGCCGCGAGGACGTCAACTAGCCTCACAATCCCCACCACAGCCTTGCCGTCGCGCACCACCCACACGTCCGATTTTCCCCACCATTCACGCAGCGCCGGAATCATGACATCCGATGCGGCTCCCGCCGGAATCTCGGAACCGCGAGGAACCGGGGTCGTGACCGACTGCAGGGACGTCGTCAGGCGCGCCGACTCGGGAACGGCCTGGGCCTGCTCCACCGGGAACCTGCCTGCGGGGGCATCGTCTGCTCCCAAGACGACGACCTCCTCCACTCCCGCGGTCGCCGCCGCGCCGAGTGCCTCGTGCACCGAATAGGTGTACGGCACGGCGACGGCGGCCCGCATGAGCCCGGCCACGTCCACGCCGTCTCGACGGAGCATCGTCGACGAGAACGCCAAAGCCGCCGATGCCGCTGGCCACAGGATCGAGAACACAAGGACGGCGATGACGACGCTGGTCAGGGAGGGCCGGCCGCCGCTGAGGAGCGGACCTGCGACGGAGTACACGACGACGCCGACGGCGACGACGCGCCCGCCCCACGCCGCAACGACCGTGCCGCGATTGCGGTTGCGGGTGATCGCCCACACGACTGACTCGAGAACCCGCCCGCCGTCCATCGGGATGCCCGGCAGCAGATTGAACACCGCAAGGAGCACGTTGGCCCAGGCCACATACGACACGACGGCGCCGGCCACCCCGCCAAGCTGCGTGAATGCCATCGTGGCGCTCGCCGCCCCAGCGATGACCAGGTTCATGGCCGGTCCCGCCGCGGCGGTCACGCCGTTGACGGTGGGTGTCATGTCGTGCGATTCGAAACTCGTGTGGCCGCCCCACAAGGTGAGCACGATCTCCTTGACGGTGCGGCCAAAGGACCGTGCGGCGATCGCGTGGGCGAACTCGTGCAAGAGCACGGAGCCCATGAGCGCGACGGCTAGAAGCACCCCGATCGACAGCGTGCTCGCAGTCGTCTCCCCTGAGGCGGAGGCGAAAACGTAGGACAGGAGCGCGAGCATGAGCAGGGTGCTCGGTTGGACGATCACCTGCGCGCCAAGCACACGGCCCACCACGAGCCCGCGCGTACGTCGCTCTTCCATGGGATCACGCTAGTCGCTCCCGGCGGTGTCGGACTCCGGTTCTACGCTTGACCCATGTCGAGCACCCCTGGTCTGTCCCCGTCGCGCGCCAACGACTTCGCACAATGCCCTCACCTGTACAGGCTTCGCGTCATCGACCGGGTGCCGGAACCACCCCAGCGCGCCACGTCCCTGGGAACGCTGGTGCACTTGGTGCTCGAACGCCTCTTTGACATCCCTGCCGCCGGGCGCGACGCTGACGCGGCGCGTGCGCTGCTCGAGCCCGCGTGGGATGACCTGGTCGCCGATCTGCCCGAACTGGCCGATCTCGTGGCGGACGCGGCCGAGCGCGCCCAGTTCTTTGACGATGCCCGTGCCCGCCTGGGCACGTACTTCATCGTGGAGAATCCGGCGCGCCTGGAACCCCACGGCCGTGAGGTCAGGCTTGAGTCGTCGCTTGACGGGGGCCCCGCCATTCGCGGGGTGATCGACAGGATCGATAAGGCGCCCGACGGCGCGCTCCGGATCATCGACTACAAGTCGGGCAAGACACCCAGTTCACGGTACGGCGAGCAGGCAGACTTCCAGATGAAGTTCTATGCGCTGCTGGTGGAGCGCACCGAAGGCACGAGGCCCGCGCTCATGCGGCTCCTGTACCTCCGCGACGGCGGCGTCAAGGAGCTGGTGCCCACCGAGGCCGACATNNGAGTTCGGCGGGACTCCTCCCCCGTTGAACCCCGATGCTGTCGAACGCGCGACCGGAGTTCGTCCCGACCCGACCGCCCCGGGCCCCGCCTAGTTCGCGGCGAAGTCGTCTCGCACGTGGCCCGCGAAGAATCGGGCGACGCCGTCAAGGTCCACACCATCGAGACTGGTCAAGCGGGACACTCCGGGCAGGAACGGTAGCGGGACGTGACGCCTCACCGCCAGCGTCACCGCGCCCGCTGCGTGGGCGCTGCGCATTCCAGCGGGAGAGTCCTCGATCGCGACACACCGAGATGCGTCCACGCCAAGCCGCCGTGCCGCCGTCAGGTAGGCCTCCGGATCAGGCTTGCCGTGGCGCACCTGGTCTCCGGTCACCACCGCCGTGAAGACGTCGCCAGCCTCCGCCATGAACGCCTCCACGAGGGAGCCCATGGACATGGTCACCAGCGCGCAGGGCACTCCAGCGGCTACCACCGCGTCCAACAATGGGCGAGCGTCGGTAAGCCATGGCATGTGTGCCCTCGCCTTGGCGCTGACGTGCGTCAACATCATCGACACGATCTCGTCTTGCTGAAGGCGAACCCCTCGGTCGATGAGAGCCTTCGCGGTGGCGTCGAGCGGGTTTCCCACCAGGCCGAGGCCGTCCGCGTCGGTCCATTCGAAGCCAGATTGGTGGGCAATCTCTCGCTGGGCCGCTATCCAGTAGTACTCGGTGTCGATCAGCGTTCCGTCCATGTCCCACAGAACGGCGTCGGGAAGTGCAAGTGTGGTCACGGGATATGAGTTTAGGCTGGGTAGATGAGTGAGCAGCCACCGGTGTCCCCAGGACCGCCACGCGAGTCGATCATGGTCGCCGCGTTTGAGGGGTGGAACGACGCGGGAAGCGCCGCTTCCCACGCGATCGATCACGTCGCGGACGTATGGAACGCCCAGGAGTACGGGGCGATCGATCCTGAAGACTTCCACGATTTCCAGGTGAGCAGGCCCACCGTGTCGCGGCTTGCAGACGGGGAGAAGGTCATCTCCTGGCCCGGAACACTGGTGTCCACGTGCGCGGGCGTCTCGACGCCTGATCGTCGGGTTTCCTTGGTGCGAGGAATCGAGCCCTCGATGCGGTGGCGGCAGTTCTGCGGTGAGCTTCTCGACTTCGCAGAGGACCTCGAGGTGAGCACGCTCATCACGTGCGGCGCCTTGCTCATTGACGTTCCGCACACGCGACCCTTTCCCACCTTTGTCTCCTCCGAAAGCGAGCATGCGAGGCGGTTGTGGGGCCTGGAGCGTTCGGACTACGAGGGACCTACCGGAATCCTGGGCGTGCTGGGGCATGACGCAGAGTTGCGCGGCATCACGGTGCTATCGATGTGGGTGGGCGTGCCCCACTACGTGGCACATCCGCCGAACCCCAAGGCGACCCTGGCGCTGCTTGGCCAGATCGAGAAGCTGGTGGGCGCTCCCATTGATCTGGGCGACCTGCCCGACGAGGCCGGCGCGTGGGCCCGGGGTGCGGACGAACTTGCGGAAGACGACAACGAGATCGGCGAGCACGTGCGCCAACTGGAGTCCCTCATGGACGAGGCGAGCCTTCCGGAGGCCTCGGGCGAGGCCATTGCTGCCGAATTCGAGCAGTTTCTGCGTCGGCGCGAAGGTGGCCCCGGAAAGCAGTAGCGGCCGACGAGACGCTGGGTACACCCGTGAGCGTCAGGTCGCCGCGATCGCCCCCGTGACGAGCAACGCCACAATCACCACGGCGAATACGAGCCGGTACACGACGAACGGCATGAACGATCTGGTGGTGAGCATCCGCAAGAACCACACGATCACCGAATAGCCGATGACGAAGGACACCGCGGTGGCAATGATGGTCGCCACCACGCCCGGACCGCCCGCCACGGTCAGGTCGCCATGACTTGTCGCCAACTCAAAGAACGCGGAACCGACCACCGCCGGGATGGCAAGCAGGAACGAATACCGGGCGGCCGCCTGGCGTGTGAGACCCAGCCAGCGGCCCATCGTGATGGTTCCCCCTGAGCGTGACACGCCGGGAATCAGGGCGGCCGCTTGAGCGAGGCCGAGCAAGACGGCGTCGCGTCCGCGCATGGTGTCGAGTTCACGCCTCGCAGGGCGCACGTGGTCAACCCAGCCCAAGATCACACCAAAGACGGCGAGCACGGTCGCGGTGATGTAGAGATTTCTTACGCTTGACTCGATCGCGTCCTTGAAGAGCACGCCGAGCGCCACCACGGGGATCGAGCCGATGATGACCCACCACCCCAAACGCGCGTCGGCGTTCTTTGCGCCGAACCGGGCAGACCGTTCTCGACCGTCGCTGCCGCGCAGTGCCCTCACCCACGCCGTGATGATGCGGGCGATGTCGTGCCGGAAGTACAGCAGCACTGCCGCCTCTGTCCCCAACTGGATGATCGCGGTGAAGGCGGCGCCTGGATCCCCTCCGTGCGGAAGCAGCGGCCCTATCACTCGGATATGCGCTGACGAGGAAATCGGGAGAAATTCTGTGAGGCCTTGCACCAGGCCGAGGACCGCAGCTTCCCACCAACTCATGCCGCCCAGATTACTTCCCGCGCGCCGCGCCCAAGACCAGGGTGCGCCCCGGTAGGTTCACTCGCATGCAGACCAGACGTCTCGGGGCACGAGGTGCCGAGGTCTCGCGCCTCGCGCTCGGGACGATGACGTGGTCGCGCGACACCTCCAGGGATGAGGCCGGCCGGCTGCTCGGCGCGTTTCTCGACGGCGGGGGAACGCTGATCGACACGGCGGCGACGTATGCGGACGGGGGGTCCGAATCGGTCATCGGGTCCTTGCTCGACGGCGGGTTCTCGCGCGAGGACATCCAGATCTGCACCAAGGCCGGGGTGCGTCGCACGCCTGAAGGTGGCGTGATCGACGCCTCCCGCGGGGCACTCCTCGACACCCTTGACGCCTCGCTCGCGCGGTTGCAGACCGATCACGTGGACGTGTGGCTGGTCCACGCGTTCGATCCGGTGACGCCCCTCGAGGAGACAATGCACGCGCTTGAGGTGGCGCTGACGACCGGCAAGGCGCGCCAGGTGGGCCTGTCCAATTTCCCGGGGTGGGCGATGGCACGGGCGGCCTCCTTGGCCCGAGACGCCGCCGCGCCCGCCGCCGCCCAGGTCGAATACTCCCTGTTAGAGCGGGGTATCGAACGCGAAGTCTTGCCGGCGGCTCGCGCCCTGGGAATGGGGATTCTTGCATGGTCGCCGCTTGGGCGTGGGGTTCTGACCGGCAAGTACGCGCACGCCATTCCGGCCGACTCGCGCGCGGCCTCTGACCATCTGGCCGGGTTTGTCGAGCCCTACCTGACTGCGCGCGGAGCGTCGGTGGTGACGGCGCTCATGACCGCGGCCGAGGGCCTCGGGCGCTCCGCTCACGAAGTTGCGCTCGCGTGGGTGAGGGACGCGCCGGGCGTTGCGTCGGCGATCGTCGGCGCCCGCACCGCCGAGCAACTGGAACCGAGCCTCGCCGCGGAAGACTTGGTGCTTCCGGAGCCGATTCGCACCGCGCTCGATGACGTGACCGCACCCGAATTCGGGTATCCGGAACGACGGTAAGGCGATGACTCCACGGCGACCGTGCGCGGCGAACTACCGAAGGTCGAACGCCTCGATGTCGTCGTCCATCTCGTCCTCGTTCTCCACCGCGTGTCCGTCGATCCCCTCGGGCTCAAGATCCTCGGGATCGTCCTCGTCATCCTCGTCGTCGTCCTCGGGATCGTCGTCGTCATACGACTCGTTGAGGTCGTCATCGAGCACCAGCGGGAGCGACTCGCCGAACGCGGAATCAAGTGCGTCCTCATACCGTTCAAAGGCTTCGGCTACCGCATCGAAAGCGTCGTCCACCGCAGCGTCGTCCGCGCTACGGCGTGCGATCACCGCCTCGAGGTGGGCCTCGAGCGCGCCGGTCAGTTGTCGCAGGGCCTCACGAGAATTGGTGCTCATAGGCATGACGTTACCCCTCTCACGGGGTTAGATGGGAGACAAGATGACCGACTCAGCCCGCTTGACCTCCGGCCACGTCATCAACCCACGCCTGGAGAGACGTCCGACGCGTTCGCATACCCAATGGCGAGTTGTCGACATTGCGCCCAATATCACGCGCCACGAGACCGCTCAATTGCTGTCGGAGCAGGCCGAATACGGTCGCTGGGAGTTGGCCCGCACCGTGATCTTCGTGGGTGGCGCTCGACGTGTGTGGCTGCGCAGGCGGACCATGCACGTCCAGCGCACGGACGCCGCGTAGCGCAACCAGCGGGACCTCAGCAGTCGAGGAGGAACTGCTCCACGACGTTGGCGCCCACCTCGAGGCTCTCGATTGGCACGCGCTCATCGATGCCGTGAAAGAGCGACGAGAAATCGAGGTCGGCCGGAAGTTTGAGCGGTGCGAAGCCATAGCCGACGATGCCAAGCGCGGCCAGGTGCTTGTTGTCCGAGCCGCCCATCATCATGTACGGCAACACCGCGGCGTCGGGATCCTCGGTATGAAGCGCCGCGATCATCTTGTCGACCAGCGGGGTGTCGAACGAGTACTCCATCGCGCGCTGTGTGATGTACTGCTCGACCTTGACATGGGTGCCTGCAAGCTCCTCGATCGTCCGTAGCACCTGCTCCTCTTGACCGGGCAGGAACCTCGTGTCCACATAGCCGCCCGCGACATCCGGGATCACGTTGACCTTGTAACCGGCGTCGAGCATGGACGGGTTGGACGTATTGCGCACAGAGGCCTCGATCATCCGGCTCACCGGCCCCATGCCCGCAATGATCTGGGAGACGCGCTCCTCGGTCGGCTCGTAGTCGATGTCCAGCAGTTCGGCGGCCCCACGCAACAGGTGCTCCACGGTCGGAGAGACGTCGAGCGGCCAACGGTGGTCGGCGATGCGCGACATCGCCCCAGCAAGATGCGCCACCGCGTTGTCGTGATGCACCAAGCTGCCGTGGCCCTGCACGCCGGAGGCGGCCAGTTTGAGCCACTGGATGCCCTTCTCGGCGGTCTGGATGAGGTAGGTGCGCTTGCCCGCGATCTGGATCGAGAAGCCGCCAACCTCGCTCACCGCCTCCGTGGCGCCCCGGAAATCGTCAGGATGGTTTTCCACCATCCACCGCGCTCCACGCCGCCCGCCGTGTTCCTCGTCGGCAAAGAAGGCGATCACGATGTCGCGAGCGGGCTTGCGACCGGTTGCGATGAGACGTCTGAGGGCCTCCAGGTACATCGCGTCGACGCCCTTCATGTCGACGGCGCCCCTGCCCCAGATCATCCCGTCGATGACATCGGCCGCAAAGGGGTCCACCGACCAGTCGTCCTTGAATGCGGGAACCACGTCAAGGTGACCGTGAAGGACGAGCGGCGGCCGGGTCCGATCGGAGCCCTCCCACAGGGCGGTCAGGCTCGCACGTGTCGGTTCGGACTCACGAATGACCGGATCCAGGCCGAGGTCCGACAGGAAGGTGGCGACGTATTCGGCCGCGACGCGTTCCCCCGGGCCCGGGTCATCGCCAAAGTTGGATGTGTCGATGCGCATCAGGTCTTGGGCGAGGGACGTCACGGAAACTTCTGCCATCCGGCCAGGCTACCGCCGCGCCCACGGCCTCACTGCCGCACCGCCGCGCCGCCGNNCCGCCGGACAACCTATTGGGGCATGCGCTGGAGTCCCACGGCGATCACCACGCTGACAACAACGAGCCCTGCAACCGTCATCACGTAGATCGAGCGCCGGTATCCCGCCTTGGTCGCAGCCATCACCAGGCACGCGACCGCCCCCGGCACCAACGCCATGCCATAGCGACCGGTCGGGTTGGGAAAATACTGAGGCACCGCGGTGTTGCCGTACGCCTGAACTTGCACTGCCAACGGGTACAGCACGGCGCCCACACCGAGCA
>DGBM01000201.1:0-4323 GCA_002384765.1 Demequinaceae bacterium UBA4004 | reverse complement strand
AGGACATTGAGCAGGCGCGTCCAGGTCACCAGGAGCGCAATGTTGAGCGGCGGCTGAATGTAATAGTCCGAGGCTAGGTTGAACCCCACAAACAGCGTCTCGATCCATTCGGAACCGGGCAAACCCACGACGTCCCGGGTGTTGATTCCTACAAGCGGGTTCTGCCAGTTCGGATCTCCGCGCCCCGCCTGAACGAACTGCCACACGAGGTAGGGAATGACGATCGCGACGGCCATCACGGCGGGTAGCAGCACGTCAGTGCGGGTGAACCGCCGCGGGCCCCTGTCCCGCATCGCCCGTGCGATCACCAGCACGGCGAGGGCAATGAACGGAACGGTCGTGATGTACTTCGTGAGGCCCACGAGCCCCGTGAGTACGGCCGGCAATACCCAGTCCTCGGATCTCTCGAGGAATAGCCGTGCCGCAAGCCACAGGGCGAGCGCTCCCGCGAGTGTGGAGACGGCGTCGGGATTGATCGTGGTCGACGCGTGCAGCACCCGCGGAAACGAGATCAGGAGCAGCGGGGCCACGATCGCCACCGCAGGATCAACGCGCCATCGTCGCAGTGCCACGAACAGCATGAACATCCCGCCGGCAAGCCACGGAATACCACTCAGCCGTGCCGCCTCGACAAAGTTCAACGGCGTAACGGCCGCCACCATCCGGGCGGGAAATCCGACCATGGCGTAGTACAGCGGCGGATGCGAGTAGTTGTAGTTCTCACCCTCGTACGGGAAGCGCCAAGCGGGCGCGGACGTGCCACAATCCGGCAGGGTGTACCGCTCCTGGCCCATGCACGCCCAGAGGTCACGAATCTCCGGGGCGATCTCAGACCCCTTCGCGGGGATCTGGAAATGGGCAATCTGGTAGGCCCAGTCGGCGTGCATCGGCTCGTCGATTCTCGACATCGCCTTCCCACCGCCAAAGATCACCGGGACCACCACAGCCATCGCGATCAGCGTGTAGGCAGCCGCCACGATCGCGCGACTTCGGGCGGAATCGTCGAAGGATGACGCGCGACGCTCCAACGCCTCAACCAAGCGTCCGGGCCACCCAAGCTTGGGGTGCAGGTGGACGTCGGGTGCCATCGTCCTCCAGGCATCATGTGCGTGTCGCGAAAGCCGCGAGTCCCGCCGCGGCGAAGGTCGTTCGGGTGTCGGTGTCCGAGGGGGGACTTGAACCCCCACGCCCGTTAGGGCACTAGCACCTCAAGCTAGCGCGTCTGCCAATTCCGCCACCCGGACGAGTGGACTTGGGCTCCCTGAGGGCGCTCAAGCGCGACGGCAATGCTAGCACGCCGACGTCTCGATTCGGCACGCGCCCGGCGCCCTCCGTTGCTGCCAGGGAATGCGCACACGCCGCGCCTCAACTCGCGGGGCTGCAGGGACCAATGGCCCCGCGCGCGTGCCCCCGCTATCGCTACGGTCAAAGAGGTCGTCAATGTCGACGGGAGCCACACCATGACCACGTACGTGTACTTGTCTCTCATCCCCGAAGCTCTTATTGCCTCGATGCTTCCGCCGGACGACTTTGGCCTCTACTACGCGATCGGATCCGCCAAGCGGTCGCGCGGCCAGGCCATCTTCTTCTCCGTGGACCGCAACAAGCTCTCAGGAGACGATTTCCCGTTGGCAAACGTGGACACCAGATGTGTGGCCCACTCCGACGGGCGGCCCAAGAGCTCGCTGTACCTGTCGATCTACCGCGTTCTCGAGAGGGTGCCCCGGGAAGCGTTGACTGCGCTCCACCTCGCCACCGACGACGGCCGCGTGCTCACGGTCGAGCCGAAGGAGTTCGTCCCAGACGGCGAAGACAGGGCTCACCTCTACCAGGAATTTTGCCCCGTGACCCCGCGCATCGTGTCGCACCTCAACCCGGCGGAATTTGCTGCATTCATCACCCGCGCCGAGCGCGACGTGCATGTGCCGCGCATCGCATTCGCCGAACTCACTCTGGGCAACCTCAAGAACGACCCCGACCACCATGACATCGACAACCTGCCCTACCCGAACATCGGCCACTTGCGTGACTGCCTGCGTGAACTGTCCAAGGCGCCGCACAAGGCCTCCAAGACGGTGCTGCGTCAAATGACTCAAGAGGTCCTTTTCCGCACCATCCGCAACGGCGTGTTCGTGGGAGACCCCACCGGCATCAGTGCGTTCCCGTTGCCGAGCCGGGACGCGCTCGAACGCGAGTACCGCGCATGGTGGCGCTCCGCACAATCCACTTTCGGCCACTAGGTCATTCCGCCCACACGAAAGGCTCACTGATGCCCGTCTGGTTCTGGCTGGTTCCTATCGCATCGATCGTTGCCCTCGGCTCCGCGTACGGCTTCTTCAGGCAGATGATGAAGGAGTCCGAAGGCACCGACACGATGGCGAAGATCGCCGCGCACGTTCGGGCGGGAGCGATCGCGTATCTCAAGCAGCAGTACAAGGTGGTCGGCACGGTGCTCGTGTCGTTGACGCTCGTGTTCTGCGTGCTTGCGTACGTGCTCCACATGCAGAACCCGTGGGTGCCCTTCGCGTTCCTCACCGGCGGACTGTTCTCCGGCCTCGCCGGGTTCATCGGCATGCGCACCGCCACCTACGCGTCCGCCCGCACCGCGAACGCCGCGCGCCACTCCCTCAACCGCGGCCTTCGGGTTGCGTTCCGTTCCGGCGCGGTCATGGGACTCACCGTGGTGGGTCTTGGCCTGCTCGACATCGCAATCTGGTTCCTGGTCCTGACGCGCTTCTACGGCACGGACGACGCTCACCAGGTGGTGGTGATCACCACCACGATGCTGACGTTCGGCATGGGCGCCGCCGTCCAGTCCCTGTTTGCCCGCGTGGGCGGCGGGATCTTCACCAAGGCGGCCGACGTGGGCGCCGACCTTGTCGGCAAGATCGAGGCGGGCATCCCGGAGGATGACCCGCGCAACCCGGCCACGATCGCCGACAACGTGGGCGACNNAACGTGGGCGACAACGTCGGCGACGTCGCCGGCATGGGCGCCGACCTGTACGAGTCCTACGTGGGCGTTATTCTGGCGTCCGCAGCCCTGGGGGCGGCCGCCTACATGGCCTCGGGTGCTGAGATTCAAATCAAGGCGGTGATCGCGCCCATGGTGATCGGGGCACTCGGCACCCTGCTGTCCGTCATCGGAGTGTTCTTTGTGAGTACCAAGGAGGGCTCCACCGCCAAACAGCTGCTCGCCTCTCTGGGGCGCGGGGTCAACGGTGCGGCCGTCATGATCGGTGTGGCGTCACTTGGGGTGCTCGCCGCGATGGGCATGCCCAACCTGTGGGGGCTGTGGCTGGCACTGATCACTGGCCTGCTCACGGGAATCACGATTGGGCGAGCGGCCGAGTACTTCACGTCGCAGGGATACTCCCCCACCAAACGGATTGCAACCGCCTCGAAGACCGGGCCCGCCACCGTCATCATCGGCGGCATCGGCGAGGGCATGATGTCGGTTGCCATCCCGGTACTCGCGGTCGTCTCCGGAATCGGTCTGGCCTACTTCTTCGGCTCCGGCTACTCGTTCAGCACCGACACCATGAGTCTTGGCCTGTACGGCATCGGCATGGCGGCGGTGGGCATGCTGTCGACGCTTGGCATCACGCTCGCGACCGACGCCTACGGCCCCATCGCGGACAACGCGGGCGGCAACGCGGAGATGAGCGGCCTGCCACCCGAGGTGCGCGAACGCACGGATGCGCTTGACTCCCTTGGCAACACGACCGCCGCGACGGGCAAGGGGTTCGCCATCGGCTCCGCAGCCCTCACCGGCATCGCGCTCCTTGCCTCGTACATCGAAGAGGTCAAGATCGCCATCTCGCGCGTGCTCGAAGGTGGCGCCGACTACACGTTCCCCAATGGCTCCACGCTCTTGGCGAGCGCGACAGACACGCTGCAATCTCTCAGCCTCATGGACATGATGACGCGCTACGAAGTGGTGCTCGTCAATCCGAAGGTCATCATCGGCATGTTCTGCGGAGCGATGCTGGCGTTCGTCTTCTCGGGCATCACCATGAAGGCCGTGGGCCGCGCGGCGGGCCTGATGGTCGACGAGGTGCGCCGGCAGTTCCGAGAGATCCCCGGCATCATGAGCGGCGAGTCCGAGCCCGACTACGCGCGGTGCGTCTCGATCTCCACCAAGGCCGCACAGCACGAAATGATGCTACCCTCGATCCTCGCGATCGCGGCGCCGGTGGTCATCGGTCTGATCTTCGGCGTGCCCGGCGTGCTGGGACTTCTTGCGGGCGCCGGAGCTACCGGGTTCTCGCTGTCGATGTTCATGGCCAACGCCGGCGGGGCGTGGGACAACGCCAAGAAGTAC
>DGBM01000022.1:7328-9733 GCA_002384765.1 Demequinaceae bacterium UBA4004 | reverse complement strand
GAAGTCGTTGGTGAACTCTTCCGAATTCACGTAGCGCACGCGAGTCTGGGGCTTGATCTGACGTGTGTAGTGGCCGATCGCGTGAAGGAGATGAGTCTTACCCAGACCCGAGTCTCCATAGATGAAGAGGGGGTTGTACGTCTTGCCTGGGCTCTCGGCGACCGCGAGGGCGGCCGCGTGGGCGAAGCGGTTAGACGAGCCCGGTACGAATGTGTCGAACGTGTAGCGGGGGTTCAGGTGCGGATCTTCCACGGTTGCCGCAGGGCCCCGACCGGAGGGTCGGCGCTCACGCGATTCCGGCGCGGGCTCATCGTCGGGTAGCGCTGGCGGAGTGATGGATGCGTCGACCGTGACGGCGATGCGAATGTCTTGATCGAGAACCTCGCTCAAGGACTCCGTGATCGGCGCCCTGAGAGTCGACTCGATGTAGCTCTTGGTGAACTCTTCGGACACGGCAAGAAACACGTTGTCCTCGATCACTGCGAGGGGCTTGATGAGGCGAAGGAAGGATCGCTGCTGGGCGGAGGTGGAATCGTCGGAGTACAGTCGGCTGACGGCTCGCGACCACACATCTTCGATGTTGGTTACGGACTCGTCCTTTGCCACCGGGCAACCCCCTTTCCACAGCTTTGTACACAACCCGTGAGAACCGTGTAACCCGTTTGTCATTTCGCGTGTCCGGCGTGTCGATTCACCGCAACAAGCGCTGATGAGGGAGCCTATACCGTTTGGGGCGATGCACCAACGGTGGGGCGGAGATTTGACCGGCGCGCACGCAGCGCGTAACGTAAGTGCGCTATTTGACCATCCCTAACAGTCGTGGAGTTTCCCCGTGAGCAAGCGGACTTTTCAGCCGAACAACCGCAAGCGTGCCAAGACGCACGGGTTCCGCCTGCGCATGCGTACCCGTGCGGGACGTTCGATCTTGAGGGCCCGTCGTCGTAAGGGTCGCGACGCCCTGTCGGCGTAGTGCTATCAGCTAGCCACCGGATTCGGCGCGGCGAGGATTTCCGGCTCGTGATGCGCACCGGCGTCAAGGCTGGCACACGTACTGCGGTGGTTTACCTAGTGAGAACCGGTGATGCGCAGAGCATGACCGGTTTCGCTGTTTCTCGAGCGGTAGGAGGCGCTGTGGTCCGCAATCGGGTCACTCGCCGCTTTCGCGCCATCATGGCCGATGAGTTGAACCGACTTCCGCATGGTTCTCGGGTGGTATTGCGGGCCCTTCCCGCCTCGGCTTCCGCCAGTTTCGACGAGTTGAAGTCGGACGTGGTCGGCGGCTTGCGCCGCGCCGTCGCGAAGGCGGACGCATGAGTGCCGTGACGTTCGTTGTGCGCCTCCCCAGGCTTGCGCTCATGGGACTCATTCGCGTGTACCAGTTGACCATTTCTCCCCTGCTGGGGCCCACCTGCAAGTACTACCCGTCCTGCTCCCACTATGGCTTCGAGGCGGTCCATCGCCACGGTGCTGTGCGCGGTACGGTGCTCGCAGGGTGGCGGGTGCTTCGCTGCAACCCCTGGAGCAACGGGGGCGTGGACGAGGTACCAGGCGTCGGCGAGCCATTGTTCCGGCATCAGCACCAGACTTCATCAGTAGCGACGTAAGGATTGTTCTGTGAACTTTCTTGACACCATCCTCCAGCCCATCGAGTGGGTGGTGGCCAACATCATGGTGTTGGTCCACCAGGCACTTGAGTTCCTGGGGATGGACCCTGCCTCGGGCCTCACGTGGGCGTTGTCTATCGTGGGTCTCACCGCCGTGATTCGTATGGCACTGATCCCGGTGTTCGTCCGTCAGATCAAGGCCCAACGGTCGATGCAGGTGATCGCGCCGGACCTGCGCAAGATCCAGGACAAGTACAAGGGCAAGAAGGATCAGGCATCGCGGGAGGCGATGACCAAAGAGACGATGGCCCTGTACTCGGAGCACAAGACCAACCCCTTTGCTTCCTGCCTGCCACTCTTGCTGCAGATGCCGATCTTCTTCTCCCTGTTCCGAGTGCTCAACTATCGGCTAAAGGAAAACGGGGAGGCCATCGGGCTTCTGTCTGACAACCTCCGCCAGCAGGCGATGGACGCCACACTGTATGGCGCGAAGCTCTCGGACACGTTCCTGGGATCGAGCAACGCCGCGCCTCGTATCCTCGCGTCGGTTCTCATTGTGATGATGGTGGCGACCACGTTCTTCAGCCAGCGCCAACTCACGTTCAAGAACATGCCAGCGTCTGCTCTCGAGGGTCCGATGGCGCAGCAGCAGAAGATCCTGCTCTACGCCTTGCCCTTTATCTTCGTGATTTCGGGCCCCAACTTCCCGATCGGCGTGCTGATCTACTGGACCGTGTCCAACGCCTGGTCGATGGGTCAGCAGTTCTACGTGATTCGGCGCAACCCGACGCCCGGTTCCGA
>DGBM01000022.1:6560-7177 GCA_002384765.1 Demequinaceae bacterium UBA4004 | reverse complement strand
GGGGCGACCGAAGGTCGCCGTTGTCGCCGACGGCCCCAATCAGGACATGAAGCGACTGGTCGGACCCGACGGTGAAGTGTTAGAGGCGCTCCAGGACCTCGCGCGGTTGGCGGTGCAGTCGGAGACGGGAAACATCAGCCGTCTCATGCTGGACATAGCCGACTTCCGCGCGGGTCGCAAGGAGCAGCTTGCCGAGAAGGCGCGCGCGTCCATCGCGGAGGTGCGGGAGAAGGGCGTATCGGTGTCGATGGCGCCCATGAACGCCTTTGAACGTAAGGTGGTTCACGACGTCGTATTGGAAGCCGGGCTTGTCTCGGAGTCTGAGGGCGAGGACCCCCATCGCTACGTGGTAATCAAGCCAGCGGAGTAGTCGCTGCGCGATGTTTCACGTGAAACATCGGGACAGCCGTCGCGAACTCCCGCGAGGAGCGATGTAGTCGGCGAGAGCCGGTCTAGGGGCCGGCTCAGGGTTGGGCTCCCGTTCGCGTCCGTTCCCGCGTCACCGGACCGCGGCGGTAGCCTTCGTGCGAACAATGTTTCACGTGAAACACTCGGCGGGGATACCCACACCCACATGTTTCACGTGACACACCGGCACGACGAGACGCACCAGGCGG
>DGBM01000022.1:5065-6525 GCA_002384765.1 Demequinaceae bacterium UBA4004 | reverse complement strand
GAGTCACTCGGGAGTGGTGCGCTACGCGACTTCTTCGGTGAGCACTTCGACGCGGTCGCGGGCTTTGCGGAGTTACTGGCGGCCGAGGGTGAGACGCGCGGACTGATCGGCCCTCGCGAGCTGGAACGTCTATGGGAGCGCCATATTCTCAACTCGGCGGCGGTGGTGCCCTTTTTGGGCCAGGGGCGCATCGTCGACGTTGGGTCCGGGGCAGGCTTGCCGGGATTGGTGATCGCGGCCATGCTTCCGGCCCGGGAAGTGGTTCTGGTCGAGCCCATGGAGCGCCGCGTCGCATGGCTCGAGGAGGCGGCGTCGAAAGTGGGCCTGGCCAACGTGGTCGTGGTGAGGGGGCGAGCGGAGGAAGTGAGGGACAGGGTCACGGCGGATGTGCTGACCGCGCGAGCCGTCGCCTCGATCGACAAACTCGTGAAGTGGTGCCTGCCATTGCTTGGTCCCCGCGGGCACATGGCGCTCTTGAAAGGCCGTAGCGCGGCCGACGAAATCAACCGCGCCAAGTACGCCTTGCGCAAGTCGGGCCTTGTCGCGGAGATCGAGTCGGCGCCCACGTTGCCGGGCCTCGAACCCACCACAGTGGTGCGTTTGTGGCGCGATTCGCAAAATCGCTGAAAATTCTTTCCCCAGGTTATCCACAGCCCCTCGACCCCATAAATGATGCGCTGGGCGGGCGTTGTCCACAGGCTTGTGACGATCCCCAGGCCTCCCCAGGTCAAGTGTGCATAACTTGTGTTGGCGGCGTTTGCGGTGGTGGTGTTTCACGTGAAACATTGGCCCTTGCCGTTTCCCCATCCGAAGGAGCACCGCGTGACCGACCCCGTTGAGGAGCCGACGTCCCGGACGCCGACCCTCGGTCACGGCAGCCGCCTGCACGTGCCGGCCTACACGCCGCTCTCAGAACAGGCTGCGACGGCGAAGGCCGCCGGGCCGGCGTCCACCGATTCCTTCAGCGGCATCGACGCGGACCATGACAGTCCACTCGCGGCGGAGTTGCTCGAGACCGAACGCCTGCGGCGCTCGCTCGAAGCAACGGAGTTTCCGCGCCCCGCCAGATCCCGCGTCATCGCGGTCTCCAACCAGAAGGGGGGGGTCGGCAAGACCACCACCTCGGTCAACGTCGCGGCGGCGCTTGCGAGCAAAGGCGCGAATGTCTTGGTGATCGACGCAGACCCTCAAGGCAACGCCTCTACCGCGTTGGGAGTGGACCACAGGGCCGGCACGCCCTCGATCTACGACGTGTTGTTGAACGACGCCTCGATCGCGTCGGTGGCCCAGCGGTGCCCGGACATGCCGACGCTCTGGTGCGTGCCGGCCACGATCGATCTGGCGGGCGCAGACATTGAACTCGTCTCCGCGGTGCGCCGCGAGTATCGGCTTCACGTCGCGGTGTCGGAGTTGCTCGCACGCGACGGCAAGCACCTCGACTACGTCATCATCGACTGCCC
>DGBM01000022.1:0-5024 GCA_002384765.1 Demequinaceae bacterium UBA4004 | reverse complement strand
CCCGCGATTCACGTGTCCAGCATCGTCTTGACGATGTTCGATCAGCGCACCAACCTGGCTCGCGAGGTGGCCCAAGAGGTCCGCACCCACTTCCCAGACGAGACCTTCCCACAAACGATTCCCCGTTCGGTCCGGGTCTCCGAGGCGCCAAGCTTCGGCAAGACCGTGATCATGCATGACCCCCACTCCGCAGGTGCGGTGGCGTATCTTGCCGTCGCCAAGGAGTTGGCCGAGCGCGGCGCTGCCGCAGGAGGTACGCCGTGAGCAACCCCAAGCGAGGCCTGGGACGTGGGCTTGGAGCCCTCATCCCCACGGAGCCGGACACCAAGGACGACGCCGACACGCAGCGGCCAGGAACGCGTCCCCGAGACGTGTTCTTCTCTGATACGGCGGCCATCCCGCGCGTACCCGCGGAACGGGCGGACGCTGAAGTCGTGGAGGCGTTCGGGGACGCCCGGGAGGACGGCCTTCGCCCCGTGCCAGGGGCACGGTTCGCGTACATCGACCCCACTCAGGTGGTGCCGAACCCGCGGCAGCCGCGCCAGGTGTTCGACACCGATGCCCTCGCCGAGTTGGTCGGCTCCATCAAGGAGGTCGGCGTCTTGCAGCCGATCGTGGTGCGACCCCGTCCCGACGGTGAGGGCTACGAGCTCATCATGGGCGAGCGCAGACTCCGCGCGACCCGCGAGGCGGGGTTGACCGAGATCCCGGCGATCGTCCGCAGCACCGACGACATGGACTTGCTGCGGGATGCGTTGGTGGAGAACCTGCACCGCGCCCAACTCAATCCGTTGGAGGAGGCGGCCGCGTATCAGCAACTGCTCGACGACTTTGGCATCACTCACGAGCAGCTCGCCGAACGCATCAGCCGTTCGCGCCCTCAGATCACCAACACACTCCGTTTGCTCAAGTTGCCCCCTGCGGTGCAAAAGAGGGTGGCCGCCGGAGTGTTGAGCGCGGGCCACGCCCGCGCGCTGCTCACACTGGACTCCGCCCAGGCGATGGAACAGTTGGCGACCAAGATCGTGTCCGAGGGCATGTCGGTGCGCGCCACGGAGGAGGCCGTCACGCTGGGGGTGAAGGTCGTCAAGCCCAGGCAGGGTTCCGTGCGCCCAGGCGGGCGCACAGCGGCCCTGGACGATCTATCCGCTCGGCTGGGGGATCACCTCGACACCCGCGTCAAGGTTCAGCTAGGCAGTACCAAGGGCAAGATCACGGTGGAGTTCGCCACGGTCGAGGACCTCAACCGCATTGCGAGGATCATCAACCCCAAGGAGGAGGGCTTCGGCAGTTAGCCTGGGCAGTCGAAGGGGGCCTGCGAGGCTAGCGCCGGAAGGCCCCTTCGACGATCTGCGCGTACAACTCGCCGAGTTCATGCCCAGAGGCCTCGACGGCCTGCGGGAACAGCGAGGTCTCCGTCATTCCGGGCGCGATGTTGATGTCGATCACCTGGGCAACGCCAGCCGCATCGACGATCATGTCTATCCGCGACAGGTCCCGCAATTCCATGGTCCGGTGCACCGCCAGCGCGGCCGCCTCAACGGCGGCCGCCTGCGCCGCGTCAAGCCGCGCGGGAGCAAAGTACTCGACCCGCCCGGGGTTGTAGCGGGCGTCGTAGTCGTAGGGGCCGTCGCACACGATCTCGACGCCGGGGAGGACCGACGCGTCCTGACCGTGGCCAATGACGGAGACCGCCACCTCGGTACCCGGGATGGCTTGCTCGATCATGGCCATGTCCCCATAAGCGAAGCAGTGGACCATCGCTTGCGAGAGCGCCTCCTTGTCGGTGACCAGGGACACTCCCAGGGCGGACCCGCCGCGTGCTGGCTTCACCACGAGCGGCAGGGTGAACTTGGACAGGATCGCCGCCAGCACGTTCTCCGCGCCGACCTCACGGAACAGCGACTGCGGGAGTGTCACGTATTCGGGGGTGGAGACTCCGGCTCGCGCGAACACGGCCTTGGCCACCGGCTTGACCCAGGCCACGCGTGCCTCCCGGGAGCCGGTGCCGACGAAGGGTGCGTCGGCCAACTCGAGTAGAGCCTGCAGGGAGCCGTCCTCGCCCGACGCCCCGTGAAGCAAAGGCCATACCACGGTGTCGTCAAGAGATCGCAAATTCGGGAGCAAGGTGGTGTCGACGTCGTGCACGGTGGCCTTGTAGCCGCGCTCCTCGAGTGCCTCCCAGACCCGACGCCCCGATCGAATCGACACGTCGCGCTCATGCGACAGTCCGCCGGCAAGAATCATGACCTTCATGTCGTAGCCCTCCAAGTCGCTGTCACATACACAGGCATCGTCGCGTCGCCTACGCCACGTCGGGCGACGGGAACTCCACGGTGGACGACGCCCCGGTCGCACCGCTGCCGAAAATCTTGATGGTCTCTATCTCCGCGTCGATCACGCCGGCAAGGCGGCGCACGCCCTCCTTGATGCGTTCGGGCGTGGGATAGCAGTAGGAGAGCCGCAGGTGGCTGGCGCCCGTGCCGTCGTAGTAGAAGGCCGTGCCGGGAACGTACGCCACTCGAGCGGTCACGGCGCGNNTCCACGAGGCCTCGGGCATGAACTCCTCGAGCGCCGAGATCATGGCGTCGCGCCGCTCGCGGTACTGCTCGCGGAACTTCTTGATCTGACCTTTCCAATCGTGATGGCTCAGGTAGCTCGAGATCGCCATCTGTGAGGCGTTGGACGGACACAGGATGGCCGCCTCGGACGCGAGCACCAGTTTCTCGCGCACAGCGTGAGGGGCAACAGCCCAGCCGACGCGGAACCCGGGAGCGAAAGTCTTGGAGAATGACCCCAGGTAAATGACTCCTTCTTCGTCCATGGAGCGCAGGGCGGGCAAGGGTTCGGCGTCGAAGCCCAGCAGGCCGTACGGATTGTCTTCCAGCACCAGCACACCGAAGCGTTGGCAAATCTCGAGGACGCGCGGGCGACGCTCCAGGGACAGCGTGACTCCTCCGGGGTTGTGAAAGTTCGGCACGGTGTACAGGAACTTCACGCGACGACCCTCGGCGGCCAAGGCGGTGAGCGCGGTCTCGAGCGCCTCAGGCACCAGGCCGCGCTCGTCCATCGGGACATGCACCACCTCGGCCTCGTGGGCCCGGAACACGCCCAGGGCGCCCACATACGACGGCGCCTCCGCGACGATGACGTCGCCCGGGTCGATGAAGATCTTGGTGACCAGGTCGAGGGCCTGCTGCGAGCCCGTGGTCACCACCACGTCGTCCGGGTGCGCGTGAATGCCCTCGAGCGCCATCACCTCGGTGATGTGTTCGCGCAACGGCTCGTACCCCTGGCCGGAACCGTACTGCAGCGCCACCTCGCCCTGCTCGGCCACGAGGCGACGCATCATCTCGCCGATATCCTCCAGGGGCAATCCGCCGATGAAGGGCATGCCCCCAGCAAGCGACACCACCTCGGGTCGCGAGGCGACGGCAAAGAGCGCGCGAATCTCGGACGAGCGCATGTTGTGCGCCCGGGACGCGTACGACCCCAACCAAGGGTCGAGCCTGGTGCCGCCGGTGTCCGAGTGATTCATGGACGCCAGTCTCCCATGACAGCGCCGGTGCTCGTGAAGGTCCCCTAGGCGGAGGCGGTTCCCCCATCAACGATCTCGTCGAACTGAGCCTGAAGCGCCGCCTTGGGGCGAGCGCCCACCAGGGTCTTCACCACTTCGCCGTTCTTGAAGAAGTGCATCGTCGGGATCGACGTGATTCCGTAGGCCATCGCGATGTCCGGGGCGGCCTCGGTGTCAACTTTGACGATCTTGAGCTTGCCGACATACTCACCCGACAGCTCTTCGAGAATGGGCGCCACGGCGCGGCAGGGGCCACACCACTCCGCCCAGAAGTCCACCACCACCGGCATGGGAGACTCCAACACTTCGGTCTTGAACGTGTCTTCCGTGGCGTTGACGATGATGCTCATCGCGCGCCTCCTTCCACCAAGGCGGCCTGATCCAGGCCGTGTTCCGAATCCTCGAGATCTTCGAGCCAGCGCTGTGCGTCGAGGGCGGCCGCACAGCCGGTGCCTGCGGCGGTGATCGCCTGGCGGTAGCGGCTGTCCACGAGGTCTCCCGCGGCGAACACGCCTGCGACGTTCGTGTACGTCGTGCCGCCGTCGACCTTGACGTACCCAGCATCGTCCAGGGCGACGACGCCCTTCACCAGCTCCGAACGAGGGTCGTGCCCAATCGCGACGAAGAGCCCGGTAGCCGGGATGGTGCGCACTTCGCCTGTGACCGTGTCGGTGATGTGAACGCCGGAGAGTTTGGCTTCGCCCTGGAGTCCGGTCACCGCCGAGTTCCACACGAACTCGATCTTGGGGTCAGCCTTGGCGCGGTCGGCCATCACCTTCGACGCGCGCAACTCGTCGCGACGGTGAACGATCGTTACCTTGTTGGCGAAGCGCGTGAGGAACGTCGCCTCCTCCATCGCGGAGTCGCCCCCTCCCACGACCACCACGTCTTGACCGCGGAAGAAGAAGCCGTCGCATGTGGCGCACCACGACACGCCCCGTCCCGAGAGGCGATCCTCCCCGGGGACGCCGAGCCGGCGGTATGCCGACCCGGTGGCCAGGATGACCGCGTCGGCCTGCTCGCTCCGGCCGCTGCCGAGGGTGACCGTCTTCACGTCCCCGGACAGGTCCACCGTCGTCACGTCGTCGTACACGATCTCCGCGCCGAACCGCTCCGCCTGCTGGCGCAGGCGCTCCATGAGGTCCGGACCCTGGATGCTGTCCGGGAATCCGGGGAAATTCTCCACCTCCGTGGTGTTCATCAACTCCCCGCCGGCGTCCACGGAACTGGCGATGACCAGCGGCGCGAGGTTCGCGCGGGCCGCGTAGATGGCCGCGGTGTATCCGGCCGGACCCGAACCGATGATGATCAGCTGACGCACGTTCCGCTCCTCCATGACGTCATCGTCAACACATCGTATCGGCGGTGCATTCCCCGTCATCGGCGTCGGACGACGCGTCGCGCCAGGTCGGCGGCGGGGACGAGGTCCGGCGTGCGCAGCAGGGCG
>DGBM01000062.1 GCA_002384765.1 Demequinaceae bacterium UBA4004 | reverse complement strand
GGCCATCCCCAAGCTGTGGCGGGCCGCGTGGGAGCAGTTCATCCCGTTCCTGGACTACGACCTCGAGATCCGCAAGGTGCTCTGCTCGACAAACGCGATCGTTATCGCTCAACGCCCGCTACCGGCGGGCCGTGACCGTCAAGGGCCACTTTCCTACCGAGCGGGCCGCCCTCAAGCCGCTCTATCTCGTGACGCGGAGTCTGGACCCCAAAGGGCTCGGGCAGGCACGATGGGTCACCCGGTGGAAGCCGGCCCTGAACGCGTTCGCGATCACGTTCGCCGACCGGATGCCGGCAGCGGGGAACGTCTAACCATCAAATGCCAGTTACACCGTTGATCTGACAGACCCCTTACGGCTCTGGGCGGGTGTGTCAGATGAACGGTGGTGCGCCACGAGGCGCTGTGGTTTCGAGTGGAGGTGAAAGGACTCCGCCGCTGGCCTGTCGTGGCAGGTCGGTGAAGCGGCAGCCTGACCCAGGAGACGCTGGGGAGGGTGGGAGCAGCCGCGACGAAGTCGAGTCGGTCCAGCACTGCCGGATGGGCCGGGCTCGGTGAGCAAGACGGGACGGTGTACGAGAGGAACCGGTGTCGTAAAGCCTCTTCACATCTGGCCAGCCCCAACCCGGTGGATCTGGGGATCTGGGCTGGTAAGCGGTGCGCACCCTGCCGAGCTCGGTCGGTGGGGGAACTCCCGGGAGGGTTTCGCAGGTCTGGCTCGGGAGGCCACGGTGAAGGTCTACGGCGTAGCCGTGGCGAGGCCGCAGGGGCAAAGCCGGGCACCTCGCCCGTCGATCGAAACGCAGTGAACGTGGGAACCGTGCACGTTGCGGTCCCGGCGCCTCGGGCCAGCCTGGCTCGACGGGGCGGGATAGGCGCGTCGTCCGCCGAAGGGCGTGCACGGGGCGGAGCCGTCGTAGTACTCCGAGGCCGGGAAAGCCGGTCACATGGGGAAGGGCGGCAGTGTGTCGAGCAAGGGAAGGACTGCCATGGTGCGAAGACGCACCGGTGAATACCGGCGCTCTGTCGTGGCCGTCACCGGAGGTGGCGGCCCTGCAGGTACGGCGGATGCAGCTGAAGTTGCACCGATGGGCGCGGGAGGATCCCGCGCGGTGTTTCGGTGATTTGTACAACCTGGTCTACGACCCTGCGTTCTTGGTCGACGCGTTCGCGCGGGTGGCCGGCAACCAGGGTGCAAAGACGGCAGGAGTGGACGGGCTGACTGTTGCCCGTGTCCGGCTTCTGCTCGGGGAAGAGGAGTTCCTCACCGGGATCGGTGAGCAGCTTCGCGCCCGCACCTTCTGCCCGGCGCCGACGCGGCGGGTTCAGATCCCCAAGGCCAACGGCAAGATGCGCAAACTGGGCATCCCGACGGTGGCCGATCGGGTCGTGCAGGCAGCCCTGAAGGCGGTGTTGGAACCCATCTTCGAGGCGGACTTCAAGCCGTGCTCGTATGGGTTCCGGCCCAACCGTGCGCAGGACGCGATCGCCGAGATCCAGCACATGACTGGGGCTGCGCCTGTCGGAGGAGAAGACCCGCGTGGTCGACATCGACGAGGGTTTCGTGTTCCTCGGGTTCGCCATCCAACGACGACGGAAACGGGGAACCTTCAAGTCCTACGTCTACACGGTGCCGTCACGCAAGGCGATCGCTTCGATCACCGACCGCGTGTCCGCCGCGACCTACCGATCCACCCTGAACCAGGTCCTGGACCAGCTGCTGCTGCAGTTGAACCGGATGTTGGCCACACACCGCGTCCGTGGGCTGGGGCGGACCAAGTCGCTAGATCGCGTCGATGAAGACGGCCGCGGACACGCCCTGCAGCGGCCGGCTCGACCAGCCCTGCATCTCCTCGACCACCGCGTCGGTGATCCGCGAGATCGTGTCCTTCGAGATCGAGGCGCCGTACACCTCGGCGAAGTGCGCACTGATCTCACCGGTGGTCAATCCCTTGCCATACAGGGAGATCGCGACCGCGTCGACGTCCGTCAGGCGCCGCTGCCGCCGGGCGACGATGACCGGACGGAAGGTCGCAGCCCGGTCCCGCGGCACCTCGATCGTCACCTCCCCGGCGGCGTCCGTGAGCACCGTCTTCGGGCGGGTGCCGTTACGCACGTTGCCGCTGTCGCAGGTGGGGACTTGGTGCTTCTCACGGCCCAGGTGCTCGGTCATCTCCTCCTGAAGAGCCGACTCGAGCACCTGCTTCGTGATCGACTTGAGCAGCCCATCCGGGCCGGTCAAGTCCTCCCCGCGGGCGCGGGCGGCCTTGACCAGCTCCCGCACCGCGGCTCGCTCCGCACCGCCAGGCCTGACAGCCTGCAGCGCTTCCTTGGGCATCGAGCTCATGCCCTCGAGTGTCTCGGTCATCGGTGACCAGCCTTTCCTCGCCGACCCTCCTCGGCGTGTCGGGCCAGAAACACCGTTCAGCGGACAGACCCCGAGTCACCGCGTCCGTGGGCTGGGGCGGAGCCCCGTTAGGGCGAGGTCTGCGGTGGGCGGAGCCCGTCGAAGACGAATCCGATGTACCGGCGGAAGTCTTCCGGGGAGATGCCCGGGACGGCCAGCCCGGCGACCACCATCACTAGGAGCCGCGGGACGTCCTCGGCGGTGAGGTCGCGGCGGACCTCGCCGGCGTCCTGTGCCTTGAGCAGGATCTCCTGGAGCGGCATGGAGAACCGCCGGAGCATCTCGTCGGTCATCGCTGCGAAGTTCCCGCTCGAGGCGATCAGCCCGAGCTCGTGCGACATCACGACGGACAGCCGCTCCGCCGCGGCCCGCAGGCCGTGGACGGGACTGGGGTCGCGACGTGCCAGCTCCAGGGCGGGGGCGAACTCGTCGTCGAAGAGCTGGGTGTACACGGCCGATGCGAGGGCTTCTCGGTGGGCGAAGTGCCGGTAGAGCGTGGCGATCCCGACGCCGGCCTCCCGGGCGATCTCCTCGAGCGAGCCCAGGCCGTCCCCGCGGGCGAACACGCGGCGCGCGGCGGCGACGATCCGGGCGGCGTTGGAGGTGGCGTCGGCTCTTCGGGCCGGGGTTCGCGGAAGGCTTCCTGATGTCATGGGCCGATCTTCCCGCAGTCTCGTGTCGCCAGGCACGGACCCGTAGACCGGGGCCGTCTGGTGATTGACAGCATCGAACGAAATGATAGTACTCTCTCGGTTATGAAACCCTCTCGCTCGTCGGTCGTCGGGGCACCTTCGGCCCGCCAACCACGTCCTTCCCACGCCGAAGTCTTGGGGAGCCGGCTGTCGATATCGGAACTCGAGCGGCGGACGCGCGTCGGGCACGGGCCTGTCGGCCTGGCACTGTCCAGCGGGGCCGCGCGTGGTGCCGCGCACGCCGGAGTGCTGCGCGCCATCGAAGAGGCCGGCATTGACGTGTCCGTGCTCACCGGGTCCAGCGCGGGGGCCCTCGTCGGCGGCGCGTGGGCGGCGGGGGTCTCGGCGGAGGAGATCATCGACCGCGTCCGTGCGGCGCGGTTCTGCGACTTCGGCGTCCCGAGCCTGACTCCACGTCTAGGCCTGATGGACACCACGCCCCTGGCCCGCAACTTGGAGGACCGGCTCGGGGACGTGCGCATCGAGGACTTGCCCATCCGGTTCGGCGCGGTCGTCACCGAGCTCGTCTCACCGACGCCGCGTCTGGTCACCACTGGCTCCTTGGTGGACGCCGTCAGGGCCAGCAGCGCCGTCCCCGGCCTCTTCCCGCCGGTCAAGGTCGACGGCGTCTCCTGCGTCGACGGCGGGGTCCTGTCGGGGCTGCCGATCTGGGCGGCGCATCACCTGGGCGCGGACGACGTGATCGCCGTGCGTTTCGGCGACGACCGGCGGTGGCGACGCTGGCTGGAGTCCCGTAAGGACCATCCGGCACACGGGCAGCAGGCGGATCTGCTGATCGTGATCGACGACGAGGCGTGCTCCTCCTGGTCGCCGGCCGACGTCCCGGCCATGATCGAGCGCGGTTACCAGACCGCCCGGGCCGCGCTGGCGGTCTGGCACACCGAGGACCGTGCCGCCGCGGTTGCGCAACGATGACGAGCTGGATCCGTTCGGTGCCCGACGCCGGGACCGATGTCGCCTCGCTCCTGATCGACCGAGCGCGCCGCCTCCCGGGCCAGCCGCCCGTGGCGATCCACGAAGGTGCCGGCTCGCGGCCGGTGACCGCTGCCGACTTCCATGCAGACGTTCGGGCGGTCGCGGCTGGCCTGCTTGCCGTCGGCGTCGGCCCGCGCCAGTCCGTCGGCATCATGTCGCGCACGCGCTATGAGTGGATGCTGCTGGACTTCACGCTCTGGTATGTCGGGGCGGTACCGGTGCCGATCTACGAGAGCGCCTCGGCTGCGCAGGTGAGCTGGATCGCCCGCGACGCGGACCTGACCGCGGTGATCGCCGAGTCCCCGGACAACGCCCGGGTCATCGAGGCGGCCTGCCCGGACCTCGCCGCCCGGTCGCGGATCTGGCGACTCGACGAAGGGGCGATCGGCATGCTCCTCACCGACGGCTCCTCGGTGGACCCCGGCGAGGTCGAGGAACGCCGCTCAGGCATCCGCCCGGAAGACGTCGCAACGATCGTCTGCACATCGGGCACGACCGGCCGGGACAAGGGTTTGGAGCGCACCCAGGCCAACCTCACCGTCCAGGCCGCGACGATCGCCTCGGTGCTTCGCGACGTCGTGGCGGTTCCCGATGCCCGTCTGTTGCTCGTCCTGCCGCTGGCCCACGTGTACGCGCGGGTGATCCAGCTGGTCGGTGTCGCCTCGCGCACCACCATCGGGCACGGCTCCCCCACCACCCTCGCCCGCGACTTGGGCACCTTCGGTCCGACCTACCTCGTGGTGGTGCCCCGGATCCTGGAGAGGATCCACGCCGCCGCCGAGGACGCCTCCGGCAGCGGCGGGCGTCACACCGTCTTCCTTTGGGCCACCGACATGGCCATCGCCCACTCGCGGGCGACCCAGACCCACGAGGGCCCCAGCCGCTGGGACACGCTGCTCCACGGCTGTGCCGACGCCCTCGTGTATCGACACCTCCGGCGCTCGTTCGGCGGTGCACTGCGCCAGGTCATCGTCGGCGGGTCGGCACTGCGCCAACCCGTCGGCCAGTTCTTCCGGGGGGCGGGACTGGACGTCCTCGACGGCTACGGCTTGACCGAGACCTCCGCGCCCATCACCGTCAACCGGCCCCACGCCTCCCTCATCGGCTCCGTCGGCCTGCCCCTCCCGGGAACGGACGTCGCCATCGCGCCCGACGGTGAGGTTCTCGTGGCCGGTCGCACCGTCTTCCTCGGCTACCGCAACGACCCGGGCGGCACTACCGAGGCCCTTCGCGACGGCTGGCTGCACACCGGGGACCTGGGCCGGGTGGACTCCCGGGGGAACCTGTTCATCACCGGCAGGATCAAGGACCTGATCGTCACGTCAGGTGGCAAGAACGTCTGCCCTGCGGTCCTTGAAGATGCCGTCCGGACGCATCCCTCGATCGCGGAGTGCGTCGTCGTCGGCGACGGCCGCCCATTCGTCGCGGCGCTCATCACCCTGGAACCCGAGGCACTCCCGCGGTCGTGCACCCTGCACGACCGCCCGCCCCTGACCCTCGACGCCGCCCGAGTCGACGCCGAGGTCCTGGCTTCGCTGCGGCGGGCCGTCGAGGTGGCCAACCTCGTCGTCTCACGCGCGGAGGCGATCCGCGACTGCCGAGTCCTGGACCGGGCACTGACCCTCGAGAACGGGCACTTGACCCCGAGCCTGAAGGTGCGCCGCGACGTCGTGATCGCCGACTTCGGCCCGACGAGCGACGACCTGTACGCCACGGGTCAGCCCGAGCCGGACACGACCCCGACCCACACCCGCGCCTTGGGCGCAGGCATGCAGGTGGCGCCGGGCCACATCAACCACCATCCCCTCGGTCTGGAGTTCGCGGGACTCCTGCCGCGCTTCCCCCTCGCCCCGCGCGCCCTGGGCCCGAGCAGCCCCAGGGTAGTCGCCCAGGTCGCCGCCCGGGCGGCGACCCAGCTCTCGGCGGGCACCATCGGACAGCTCCTCGCACCCGCCGTTGCCCCCATCGCCCGAACGGTCAGAGCGCTCGACCGGTTCCTGCCCCACCCAGCGCACCGACTGTACTGGCGGCCCCGATGAGCTCGGGACGCGGACGAGGGACACCGATCCGCGCTCTCACCCAGCGCGCAGCCAACCTCGCGTTCACGACCGTCGTGCGAACGACCCTCCTCTTTGTTGCCAAGGTCAGCGCCACCGGCCCAGGCAGCGGGCGTGGTGACGGACGTGGGACTCTCGTCGTGCTCAACCACCGCAGTCCCATCGACTTCCCGGTCGCCGCGGTCGCCTGTCGTCGCTGGCGGCTGTCACCCGCCGCGCTGAGCCGCGCCGACTTCTTCGATCGCCCCCTTGCCGGGCCGGGCCTGCGCCTGCTGGGTGCAATCCCTGCTGGCGTCCGCCACAGCCCGGCTGCGACCCTCGATGCGGCGGGTGAGGTCCTTCGTGCCGGGGGTGCGGTCGCCATCGCTCCGGAAGGACGCATCGTCACCGAGGCGCAACGCCCGGACGGGCTGGGCCGGTTCAAGCCCGGCGTCGGTGTGCTCGCCTCGCGGTTCCGTCCGCACATCCTGCTCGTCGCGCTCACCGGAACCGACACCGCATGGCCACCCGACCACCGCCTGCCCGCGCTGCGGCTGCCGTGGAACCGGCCCGCCGTCACGATCGCCACCCGGTGGCTGGACGTGCCCGAGTGCACGAGCCCGTCGGACGCAACTGCCCGCGTACACGCCGAGCTGGGCGCCCTCCTCCGGTCCGCGACCTGCGCACCTCCGACGTCCGCAGGCGCTGTGGGCACGCTTCCCGGGTAACCGGAAAACGCGGGGACTGGTAGTCAGCGGCTTTGGCGTGCGCGGGCCCTGTCCTTGCGGACCGGTTGCCAAGACCGTCGCGCTGCTCGCATCGGCGGCCAGCTGTTGGGTGAGTGGTCCGATGCGATCCCCGCCCGGCAGCGTCCCGGCCGCCAGGAGCGACAGCTGGTTCAGCACCCGGAACAGGCGAAGAAGATGGGCGACTGGAGCAGGACGGGCAGGCAGGAGGCGAAGGGGTTCCTCCCGTGCTTGCGGTAGAGCTCCATGGTCTCCCGGCTCATCGCCTCGTGCGATGCCGGGTCCGCCCGTCCCTTGTACTTCGCCTGCAAGGCCTGCAGCTCGGGGGATAGCAGCTGCATATCTCGAGCGGCCTTGATCTGCCGCACGAACAGCGGGATCAGCAGGACCCGGATGACCACCACGAGGCCGGCGATCGCCAACCCCACGCCGCGCCGGAGTCCGGTTCCAGACCGATGGTGGTCAGGCCTGTGTGGCAGATGACCATGATCCAGGCCACCGCAGGACAGGTTCCGGGCTGACCAGTCGCATTCGGCGGTAAGTGCATCCGCTGCGGCATCGACATGGATCGGCTCGGCATGTGTCTCGCTGCCCTGAACTTTGGCCCGCTCTCCCGAGAGGGAGGTGAACGCCGCCTCAACGTCGCCTTCACCCGCGCCCGCCGACAGGTGGTGCTGTACACGTCGTTCGAGCCGACGCAGCTGCGGATCGACAAGACCAAGAGCGTTGGCCTCAAGCACCTGCGCTCCAACATGGAGATGGCCGATATCGGTGCCAAGGCACTCGAATCCGCTCGTCTCCGTCGACGCGAAAGCGACCTCCACCACGAAGACATCGCAGAGGAACTGCGCGACCGCGGCGACGCGGTGCAGACCGACGTGGGCCCCTCCGACTTCCGCGTGGATCTGACCGTCGCTCTCGACGACGACCCTGCACGGCCATCTCCTTCAGGGCCTCCGACATGCGGGCGACCTCGGCCTTCGCGGCCTCCAGCTCGTAGTCCCGCGCCCGGGACGCGACCCCCGGCTTGGAGGCGGCCAGGGCAGCCACCGCGCCCTGTTTGGCGACCTCCCGGATCCTCGTGATGGTCGAGCGGTCCACCCGCTGGGAGGCCGCCGCCTCGGCGACGGTGGCCTCCTGACGCAACTGCAAGTAGATCTCGTACTTCCGGATTGGCGTCAGCATTCGCTTGCGCGAGCCCCTCCGTGAGCCCTGCGACGTGTCCTGTTCGGTCATGACCAGATCCTCCTGCCAGTACTGGAGGGCCCACCAGATGCTGTGTGATCAAACCACGAAATGTCGACCTCGGCGACGATGACCTGCGCGGCCGTTACACCGACACCGGGGATCTCATCGAAGCGGGCCACCGCGGCCGCGAAAGGGCGACCTGCTCCTGGGTGCGGACCTCGACGTCAGCGATGTCGGCGGTGAGCTGATCTATGCGGCTGAGCATCTTGGCCAGCAGGAACGCGTGGTGGTCGTTGAACCGGCCGACGAACGCCTCCCGCAGCCGCGCGGCCTTGGGGCGCATCCGCCCAACCGCCATCTTGGCCAAAGCTGCCGGGTCGCGTTCGCCCGCCAGCAACGCAGCCATCATCGCCCGCCCGGACACTCCGAAGATGTCCGAGGCCACCACGGACAGCTTGATCTGAGCGTCCTCCAAGAGCTTCTCGACCCGCTGCTTCTCCGCGGTCCGTGCCCCGATCAGGTCGACCCGGTACCGGGTCAGGTCCCGCAGCACCCGGATCGGCTCGGGCGGCACGAAACTCGGCCGCAGCATCTGACGCTCGGCGACCTTGCACAACCACACCGCGTCCAGCCGATCCGTCTTCGGCCGCCCGGGCAGGTGCTTGACGTCCCCGGCGTTGACCAGCCACGTCTCGAACGTGCCCTCCAGCAGGTAGAACGGCGGCTTCCAGTAGTCGCTGGTCGCCTCCATCACCACCCGCATCACCCCAAGCCCGGCCAACCAGTCGGCCATCCCCAGCAGCGAGCCCGTCATCGTGGAGAACGTACGCACCTCCTGCAGCCGCCGCCGGCCCGGGCCAGGGACACGGACGCAGCAGACCGGCTCCGCCTGTTTCGCAGGTCATCCCTGTAGGAGCGGGGCTGGTCAAGAGCGTTCGGAGGATGTTCTTGACCGGCCGGGACCGTTGCCGGGCATGACTCGATGGGCGTCGGGGTCATCCCTGTAGGAGCGGGGCTGGTCAACGCGTCCGGGCCCTGATGGCCACCGACCCCGCTCGCGCGTGGAGCGGACGAGAGATCGCCGCCCGCCTGGGCGTCCACCCCCGAGTCATCCTCACCCAGCGCGGCGAATGGGCCGGGCTCGGCTTCCTCCGCCGCACCGGCACAGGAACCTACGCCCTCCCCGCCCCGCCATGACCCGAGGCCCTTGACACACAATCGAACCCCATAACTACGCGGCATTGGACCGCGTAGCGGCCGGAGGGCCTTGAGGCCGGCGTCTAGCGGGTCGACGATGTGAATCGGCGGGGCCGCCGACGTCTTGGCTCTGAGTTGTGTCCTGGCCCCCTTCAGGAGAAGCAAGGAGCAGGGGTCGTTCCTCGTCAGTGCTGATGCGATGCAGTGGTGGACAGCCCGTTTGGGTGTCAGTCATCCCTTCGCCACCCGAGGGTGGCATGGCGTGGTGCGTGGTGTCCTGGCCGGTGTGGTCAATCAAAGCGCGCGACCGCGCCGAACAGCTCGGGGGTCATGACCTGCACGACCGAGCGCCGACCAGGCAACTCTGAGAGTCGTCATGCCGCGCCCCGGTGCAGGGCGCGGACGTTCCCGTCGCGTAGGGCGTAGTAGACGTGCTCGACCTGTCGGCGGGCCGCAGCCACCGCCCCGACGTTCTTGCCCCTGCGGTCGGCGACCCGTCCACGCAGGGCGCCGACCCCGGTGTGCGCGCCGACCCGCTTGACCGACTCGACCGCGGCCCAGCGCACCAGCCTCGAGCCCTGCTTAGTGATCCGGCCGCGCCGCACGTGGGTGTCGGACTCGCGATGCCTCGGAGTCAGCCCGGCCCACGAGGCCAAGTGCCCGGCCGTCGGGAACCGGTGCACGTCGCCGACCTCGGCGACGAACACCGCCGCCAGCACCGGCCCGACCCCCGGGATCGTCTGGACCGCCCGGTAGCCGGGGTCCGCGACGAGCCGACCCTTGGCGAGGCGGGCGAACAGGTCGACCTCCACGTCCAAGACCTCGATGAGTCGCTGCAGCGACTGGATCCGCGCGACGTACGGCGCCGGGGCCTGCACGTGCGCGAGCAGGTCCAGGCCGCGGTCGGCGAACAGGTCGCTCATCGGCACCTGCACGCCGAGCTTGGGAGCGTCGCGCACGTGCGTCGGGCGTCGTGCACGGACTGGGGGCGGACGCCGGCGGCGACGCAGCGGGCTAGGAACTCGTCACCGCGATCCGTGCCTTCATCGACGGCTGGAACGA
>DGBM01000065.1:5554-18545 GCA_002384765.1 Demequinaceae bacterium UBA4004 | reverse complement strand
CCCTCTCGCAGGCCCTTGTGCCACCTGCTCAGTGTCGTGCCCAGGCTGGGTCTCGCGGGGTTGTCCACAGGTCATCGTGCCTGCTAAGCACGTGTCGGACCCTTGTGTTTGACTGTTTTCATGACAGAACAGGCGGCGGTGATGGAGACCGCTCAGATCGTGCGAGCGAGCGAATTGGTGAGCTCTCTCGCGCGTCGTGACATCTCTGGTCTGTCGCATGAGGTTCTTATGGCCGAGTACGACGCTGTCGCCAAGTTGGGGCGCGTGGCCGATGCTTTGGAAGCCCGCTATGCAGGCGAGATCGCACGACGCTCCACTCCGGACCAGGTTGGTGGTGGGCTCGCGCGTCGGCAAGGCTTTGGCAACGCGACCTCGATGGTCGCGTCGGTGACGGGTGGCACGCAGGCGAGTGCGCGGCGGTCTATTGAGGTCGGGCGGGCGTTGCTGCCCGAGCCGGTGCTGCGCTCGGACGATGTCGCGACCGGCGAGCCTGACCAGGGGCCGCCTCCCACACCCACGGCACCCCGCTTCCCTGCCATCGCCCAAGCATCACTAGCCGGTGATCTTTCCAAGGAAGCGGCCGCCATGATCACTTCCGGACTGCAGACACTCGCGGACTGTGTCCCGCGCGAGAAATTGCACGACCTCGAGAGGCGCCTGGTGGACAAGGCAGTGCCTCTTGGCGCGCGTGAGGTGCGCAGACTTGTTGCTCACGCGGTCGCACGAGCCGATTTGGCAGGTCATGAAGCCCGGGAGAGGCGTCAACACTCTGAGCGCTATCTGACCTGGAGTGAGGACCACACGGGGATGGTGACATTGAGTGGTCGTCTGGATGCGGTCACCGCTGCCCCGATCCGGACCGTGCTTGAGCAGATGGTGACTCAACAGTTTCGTCAGCGTCGTGACAAAGACCCGACGGACAAGGATCAACGCACCCCCGGCCAAATGAAGGCTGATGCCCTGAGCGACCTCGCTCGTCACGCCTTGGGATGCAAGGAAACCACCTGCTCGGGGATCCGCACCACCATCGTGGTGCGGATGAACTTGTCCGACCTCAACTGCGGAGAGGGTTTGGGCACCATTGATGGCACCGACCAGCCCGTGTCCGTGAGTGAGCTGCGCAGACTCGCGGGCGACGCAGGTGTGATTCCCCAGGTCCTTGGCGGACCGAGCGAGATACTTGACCAAGGCCGCAACGTCCGGATGTTCACCAGAGCTCAACGCCTGGCCTTGTTGGAACGTGATGGGGGGTGCGCGAAGTGTCACGCTCCACCAGAACACTGCGAAGCGCACCACATCGCGTGGTGGGAACACGGAGGACGCTCAGATCTCAACAACGGGGTCATGCTCTGCACGCGCTGTCACCACGACATCCACCGACAAGGGTGGGGCATCCGCATCCGAAACGGAGCCGTCGAGTTCATCCCTCCACCTCACATCGACCCCCTCCAACGACCACGCTCCGGAGGACTCGCCGCCGCCACCCTGGGTGGGACTGACGGAACAGACCCGCTCGAGACCGACACCCGGGAGGGCTCTGTCCCGACCACGGGCACACGCNNGCTCGTTTGCCAGCTTCCTCTCGGGACGATCCCCGGTGGACCTGCGGCAGCCAAAGCCAGGTGGCAAGCAGACCGTGGGTAGTGGTTGGTGTGCCGTTCAGTGCGCCGGAGTGATGACGGCGGGAGGGGAGACGTCGCGATGCCCCCGCCCTGTGAGCGAACCCGCCAGGAGCACGACGGCCACCCCAGCCACCGGCACCAGCAACAAGCCGACGCGCAGACTCGTGGCGTCCGCGATCACGCCCACGAGAGGAGGCCCTACAAGGAACGAAAGCCGCAGCGCCCAACTGACCAAGGTGATGCCGGTACCAGGTTTTAGCCCCGGGATCTCGTCGGAAGCCGCGAAGGCGGCGGGAATCGTGGTCGCCACGCCAAGTCCGGCCGCAGCGAAGCCCACCAGCGTGCCAGCGACAGTGGGCCACGCAAGTGCGATACCCATGCCCACCGCAGCGAGCGCCCCTCCGGCCCGGGCCACCGCGCGGTTTCCCCACCGGTCGACGAGCCTGTCGCCGATGAGACGACCCACAAAGTGCAGAGCCATGAGGCTCACAAGCGCGTAGCCCGCCAGCCTTTCGTCGACGCCCAGATCGTCAGCCATGTAGATCGAAGACCACGTGATAGCCGCATCCTCTGCGACGGCGCCCGCGATCGCGATGAGCCCGAGCATGACGAGCGCGATGGCAGCGGAGCGCGGAATGCGGAATCCGCGTCGCGGCGCATCGTGCGCTGGCTCGGCTTGTTCGCGGTCCACTCCCGTGTCGGGCCCCAACATGAAAACGCGAGCCACCGCCGCCATCCCAAGGAACAGGACCGATGACAGTCCGAGGTGCACGCCGATGCTCAGGTTCAAGGCGATCGCCGCGCCGCCCAGCAGGCCGCCGAGGGCCGCCCCGAGCGACCACATGGCATGCAGGCCGTTGATGATCGAGCGGCCCATGCGTCGCTGGACCCCCATGCCCTGGGCATTCTGGGCCACGTCGGTGTTGGCGTCCAGTGCACCGTTGAGAAACAGGAGCACGGCAAACACGCCGACCACTGGGGACACACCGGCACCCCAGATCACGAACGCCTGAATGGCAAGCGTCAGCGTAGCCAGCCGTGCGGAACCGAACCGCCGCAGCATCGTCCCTGACAGGAGCCCCAGCGTGATTCCGCCGAGCGAGCCGAAGGCCCAGGCGACGCCGAAGCCCGTGTAGCTGAGTTCGAGGTGCTCCTTGATCTCTGGCAGACGGGGCACCAGGTTGGCGAGCATGGCACCGTTGGCGAGGAACAGCAGGCTGACTCCGATGCGGGCCTTGCGCAGGCGCGGTGTCTCGATGACGTGCTCTGCCGCAGTCATGAGACGGTCACCTCGAACGCGCCGACCAGGAGGTCCTCGCGCCTTGAGGACGGGCCCACGAGCAACTCGAAGGCGCCGGGCTCCACGACGCGTTCGCCCTCGGACGTCACGATCGAGCATGCGGCGGTCGGCACTGCAAGCTCGACAGTGGCCGACTCGCCGGGCGCGACGCTCACGTGGGCAAAGGACTTGAGTTCGCGATCCGCCCAGGTCGCGGAGGTATTCACGTCTCGGACATAGACCTGGACCGTCTCCACCGCCGCGCGGCGTCCCGTGTTGGACACAGTCACCCGAGCACGGACGGTTTCGCTCGCGGTGAGCGAGGGCGTGAGCACCTCGAGATCCCGATACTCGACGGTGGAATACCCCAGGCCGTCGCCGAACACCCACGCCGGCTCCTGCGTGAGGTCCGCATAGCGGTGCCCGTGCTGCGCGTCGATCTGGTTGTAGTAGATGGGCTGCTGGCCGACGTGACGGGGCCACGAGATCGGTAAGCGGCCACTCGGCTCGATCTGACCGAACAGGAGTTCCGCGATGGCCTGGCCGCCCATCATCCCTGGGTTTGCGGCCCACACAACGGCGGGAACGCGGTCAGCCGACGGCGGCAACACGTGAGGCTTCGAGGCGAGCACCACAAGAACCACTGGCGTGCCCGTGTCAACGAGCGCGTCGAGGAGCGCCACCTGGCCCCCCAGCAACTCGAGGGTCGCGGTGGATCTGCCCTCGCCCACCAGCTCGATGCGGTCACCCAATACGGCCACCACAGCGTCGGCGTCGCGTGCGGCCTCGACAGCCTGGTCGATCATGGCTTGATCCGGCTCGACCGGCATGGCGATGTCTGGCCGCGGCTGCCCGTCTGGGAAGAACTCGCCGATCGGATCCGGCCCTGTCGTGATGATCTCCGCGCCCTTGGCGTACGCCACCTCGCAGCCCGCCGGTGCGAGTGAGCGCAGACCGTCGAGCACCGTGGTGATGCGCGCGCGCGGGTGGCCGTTCGGTAGCCAGTGAGCCTGTCCGGAGTTGCCTGCCCAGTCGCCCAGTTGAGTGTCAGGGTTGTCGGCGTTCGGGCCGACCACGGCGATCTTGCGCGCGGTGGTGCCGCCCTGACGGGTGGAAGTGCCCAGCGGGAGGAGGCCGTCGTTGCGCAGCAACACGAGCGAGCGGCGTGCCGTCTCGAGGTTGAGCTCCGTGTGAGCGGGCTGAGCGATCGTGGCACGCTGGCGCTCCACGTCCGGCAAGCGCGGGTTCTCGAACAGCCCGAGTTCGAACTTGAGCGAGAGGATGCGTCCCACCGCCTCGTCGACGCGGCGTTCGTCGAGCAGACCCTGGGCGACGGCCTGCTGGGCTCCGTCAAAGAACGCGGGCGTCGTCATGATCATGTCGTTACCAGCGTTGACCGCCGCAGCCGCGGCGTGAGCGTAGTCCGGGAACAGTCGCTGTTCGCGCACCAGGTTGCCCACGTTGTCCCAGTCCGTGATGAGCATGCCCTGGTAACCCCACTTCTTGCGAAGCACGTCGCCCAACAGCCATGTGTTGATCGTGATCGGTGTGCCGTCGATTGCCTGGTAGCCCAGCATGAACGTGGCGCAGCCCGCGCGAGCGGCCTTCTCGAAAGGCGGCAAGAACCACGACTGCAGCTTGCGGCGGGAGAGGTCGGCCTCAGAGGCGTCGCGGCCACCCTGGGTCTCCGAGTAGCCAGCAAAATGCTTGGCCGTGGCCAGGATCGCCGTGGGGTCTTTCAGTCCATCACCTTGGTAGCCGCGGATCATGGCTGCCGCAAGCTCGCCGATGAGGTGGGGGTCCTCCCCGAACGTCTCGCTCACGCGGCCCCAGCGCAGGTCGCGGGTGATGCACAGCACGGGGGAGAAGGTCCAGTGGATGCCCGTGGTTGCCACCTCGACGGCCGTCACGCGCCCGACGCGCTCCAGGAGTTCGGGGTCGAAGCTTGCGGCGAGTCCCAATTGGGTGGGGAAGATCGTGGCGCCCTCGAAGAATGAGTGTCCATGAATGCAGTCCTCTCCCACGAGCACGGGGATGCGTAGCCTGGTCTCCTCGGTGAGCGCGCTCGCCCTTTCCAGGCCATCGGGAGACACGTGGAGCAGCGATCCCACGTGAAAGTCGCGTATGGGGGACTCGACCCCGTTCTTGCCGGGCAACTGCATCATCTGGCCCACCTTTTCCGGCAGGGTCATGCATGACACGAGGTCCGCGACGCGTGCGGAGATGGGAAGAGAGGGGTCGAGGTAGGGCGAGGTAGTCACGTGACATTTTCTACCAGGTGGTAGAAAAGTTAGCAAGGAGGTGGCCATGACCGTCGACGGACGCTCGATCAGGGGCGACGCCACCAGGCAACAGGTGCTCGACACCGCTCTGGTGATGTTCGCAAGGCAGGGGTATCGCGCCACCTCCCTGCGCGACATCGCGGCGCGCTCCGGCATCACCCATCCCGGCCTTCTCTATCACTTCCCGACCAAAGAGGCGCTGCTCATGGCGGCGCTCGAGCGGCGCGATGAGGTGGACGGCGTCGAGGAGGACGACGGCGTGGTCGAGTTCGCGGACCTTGACGGGCGCGCGCTGCTGGAGCACCTCGTGGCGGGGGCGGCGAAGAACGCGGCCAAGCGCGGCCTCGTCGAGCTCTTCGCGAGCCTGTCGGTGGAGGCCACCGCCCCTGATCATCCCGCCCACGCCTACTTTGTGGCACGCTACTCCTCGCTTCGCGCCACGCTGGTGAGGGGTCTCGAAGAACTCGCGGCTGCTCAAGAGCTCCGCCAAGGCGTGGTGCCAACCGTTGCGGCCGCGCACCTCATCGCGCTCATGGACGGATTGCAGATTCAGTGGCTGTTGGACGCAGACACCGACATGGCAGGTGCGCTCGCAGGCTACGTGAACAGCCTGCTCACCGAACCTCTGAAGGCCCCATAAACGCGCCGGGGCACACACGCGTACCTCCACGCAAGGATATCCGTCATGGGAAACCGACGGTATTTGCTACTCTAGCAGGGGACTTGCTCCAGTGTGCTGTGCAAAGGGACACAGGTCCTGGGTCCCGGGACCGGGACCGTCCTAAAGTCTGTAGTGAGCGCTGACAAGCGCTTGGGTCCCCCACGACCTCGAATAGGAGAAAAACATGGCAACGAATACAAGCGACAGCGGCGTCTCGACAGCCAAGGAATCTAGGTTCGGCTGGATCTTCCTGAGCCTTGCCCGCATTTCTTTGGGCTTCGTGTTCCTCTGGGCATTCTTCGACAAGCTGTTGGCACTCGGCCTCTCCACCGGCAAGGACGGCGAGACCGGAGCGGTCGACTACTTCGGTCCCGCGGCCTGGATCAACGGCGGACACGTCACCGAGGGCTACCTCGTGTATGGCGGCAACCCCGACAGCCCCTTCCACGATTTCTTCGTGAACCTGGGCGCCGACCGCTGGACCGACTGGCCCTTCATGCTTGGACTGCTCGGCATCGGCTTGGCACTCATGCTCGGCATCGGCACCAAGGTCGGCGCCTGGTCCGCTGCCGCCATGCTGCTGTTCATGTACCTCACACAGATGTGGCCCGGCACCAACCCGATTCTCGACGACCACATCGTGTACGCACTCGCCGGAATCGGCATCGTGTACGTCGAACTCAAGTACCAGGCCATTGGTATCGGTGGCTGGTGGCGCAAACTTGACATCGTCAAGAAGAACGGCTGGCTCGTCTAACTGTTCACAGGTGAGGGGCCGGTGCGCGACCAGCGCCCGGCCCTTCGTCATGCCTGGGCTCAGGCGGGAACGGTTGGCCGCGCCTTTGAGCGCCGTTCCTCGAGAAGCTCGTGGGTCACTACTCGCGCCATCTGAGGCAGCAGATCCCGTGACCGCTTGGCGACCCATGGCACGCCGTTGTGGGTCATCCACCAGGCGCGCGAGATCAGCGAAGGTGCGGGCCCCGCATCGCTAATGGGGGCTGCTTGGACCAACTGGTGCGACAAGCGGTTCAGGGCCTCGACCGTGAGTGCGCGGTGGCCCTCGGGTGAGGGGTGAATGCGGTCGATATGCCACGCGATGTCACCCAAGCGACCAAACACCTCCGCGCCGTCGATCAGATGCACACGAGTGCCAGCCACCGCGGCGACGATCGCCGCGTTCGCCAGCCCGATGCGTCGTCCCATGACGGTAGAGATGCGGCGGCCCAGCACAGAGAACGCCGCAATGCTGTCGAGGCCGATCATCACGATCTCTCGCCCTGGCCGTTCGAGCCGCTCGAGGGCGTCCTTCAGGTGCGCGGTGATCTCCGCCGGACAGAAATCGCCTCGCAACACGTCGTTGCCGCCCACCGTCATGAGGACGATGTCGGGGCGCGCCATGAGCGCCGATGGGATCTGGGTGGCTGCCAGGTCGCGCGCGCGAGCGCCGTTGGCGGCGAAGTTCACAAACTCGGAGGCGCCGACGGCGTGTGCGAGGTGGGCCGCCCAGCCAGCGCCGACGCCCGCTTGCGTCGAGTCGCCAACACCCAAGGTGATGGAATCTCCGAGTGCCACTACCCGAGGGCCCCGTGTGGGCCGTTCAGCAGCGTGGGTACTCATCAGTTCCTCCCGGGGTCCCGTTCCTTCTGGGTCGCGTCGAGAGCTGCTTCGTGGAGCGCGAGCATCCGCTCGACCGTGGCCGACCACGGCATCGTCTCCGCACGGGCGCGTGACGTCTCGCGACGTTCGCCCGCGTCTCTTGCAAGCACCGCCTCGATCGCATCGGCAAAAGCCTCTGGAGTACCGGCGACGGCCTCGCCGGCGTCACCCACCACCTCGGGAAGGGCCGATGCGGCGTTGACCACGGCGGGGGTGCCAGACGCGAGTGACTCGAGCGCTGCTAAGCCGAAGGTCTCGATGGGGCCGGGCGCCACCACCACGTCGGCGCTTGCGAGAAGTTGAGCGAAGAGCTCCCGATCCGTGACGAAGCCAAGGAACGTGATGGGCAGGCCCTCTGCGAGCTCCCGCATCTTGGCCGCAATGTTGCCTGTGCCTGCGCTCACCAGGCGGACAGAGCGCCCCCTGTCAGTCAGTAGCCGCACCGCCTCGATCGCGAGTTCTGGCCGCTTCTCCGTGGACAGCCGTGACGCCATCAGCACGAGGGACTCGGCCCCGGAGGCGTACCGCGCATGCACGTCAGCACTCGCGTTGCGGGGGTGGTAGCGATCAAGATCAACTCCCAGCGGCACCTTGACCGAATCGAGGCCCGCGCGAGTGAACTCCGCGCGCGCGTACTCGGTGGTGCACACCACCGTGGTGAACAGCCGGTGGGTGCCCCTGTTGTGCCAGTCGGCCATGCCTTCCACGGGAAGGTTGCTGTCCAGCCACGAAGGCAGGTTTGCGTGAAGGATGCCGTCTGCCCGCTCGTGCGCAAAGAACGCGGACGGAATGCCTCGCGACGATGCCCACCCGCCAAGCGACCGCAACGTGGTGCGGTCGGACACCTCAAGCACGTCGGGCGCAAAGCCGGTCAGGATCCCACGCACCTCGCGAGTGCGGGTGATGACCCGGTAGCCGCCGGATGTCGGAACCACGGGGGCTCGCACGGTGATGCGGCGACCGTACGGCGTCTGCTCGTCCGCATCGGCCGCCCCGGGAACCACCAGCAACACATCGTGGCCGCGTTCCAGATAGCCGGACCCGAGCGCGTGCATGGCCGTCCGCAGGCCCCCCGACGTCGGTCCATAGAAGTTGGCGATGTGCGCGATCCGCATCAGGCGTCGCCCTTCGCCCGGCGCCCGCGTGCCTTGGCCGAGGCCACCTCGCCGGGACGCCACACCAGGCCGCGCAACAGCTTGTCGTCATCGGCCACGAGCGCGGGCCGGTCGCCGCGGATCCGCGTCGCCTCTGCGTAGTAGTCCATGAGCCCGTCGCAGACCTTCTCCCAAGTCCGACCCTCGACCGACATGCGGCAGTGAGCGGAGAAGCGCTCGCGCAGTTCCGTGTCATTCACCAACGTGGAGACGTAGCCGACGAATTCATCCAACTGTCCGGGCGTGTACAGGAATCCCGTCTGGCCGTGGTCGACGAGGTCGATCGGTCCGCCGCGTCGCGGAGCCACCACAGGGACGCCCGACGCGAGGGCCTCTTGGATGGTCTGGCAGAACGTCTCGACCTCGCCGCAGTGCACAAAGACATCGAAGCTCGCGACGGTCTCGGCGAGGTCGTCACCCGTGAGGAAGCCAGTGAAGTGGGCATCGGGCAGCATCGCCTGCAGTTTCTGGTGGGAGGGTCCCTCGCCCACGATGACCACGCTGATGCCGTCCACGCTCGCGAGCTGGGCCAGGTCCTCGACCCGTTTTTCCGCCGCGAGACGGCCCACGTAGCCGACAACCACCTCGGCGTTGGGCGCCCACGTCTTGCGCAGGTCCGCCGAACGCTTGGTGGGGTCGAAACGTGCCGCGTCGACGCCGCGAGGCCACAGCCGCAGCCGGGGCACGCCGAGCTGCTCCAATTGCCTCATCGCGTAGGTTGACGGCGCGAGGGTGAGGTCGGCGCGCTCATGAATGTTGAGCACGCGATTCCACAGGATGCCTTCTCCCCAGGCCATCCGATAGCGGTCCGCATAACTGGGGATCTCCGTCTGGTAGACGGCCACGCTCGGCAGATCCAACTCATTCGCCGCGCGCACCGCGGTCCAGCCAAGAGTGAATGGCGACGCCAAGTGGACGATGTCGGGCTCGTACTCTTCGAGCACCCTGGAAATCTTGCCGACGCCGCTGAGCGCGACCCTCACATCCCGATAACCCGGCCAGCCCATCGCCGGCAAGCGGGTGATCGACGCGATGCCGTAGCGCACCGGGCCTTGGCTGCCCTTCGACTCTGGAGCGATGACCATGGCCTCGTCGCCCCGGGCCGTGAGGTGGTCGATGACGCGCAACAAGGAGTTCGTGACTCCGTTGGAGTGCGGCAGGAACGACTCGGCAACCAGCGCGACTTTCACGCCATCATTGTGACGCACGCGAGGTGCAGTCCGCGAAGCGGGCGCCGGGGCTAGGGTGAAAGATGGGTGACGGACAGGTGACAATGGCGGTATGAAGTCCTCCCGGGCCATCTCCCTGACAGTTGCCGCAAGTGCCGCGATGATGCTGCTCGTGGCCGCTCCCGCCTCCGCTCACACGTCACTGATTGACGTGCAGCCGGTGGAGGGCGACACGGTGGGGAAGGGCACGTCCGTGACCCTCACCTTCTCGGATGACCTGCTTGGCCTCGGCACGGAGATGACCGTGACGGATGCGATCGGCGACTCGGTTCCGTTGCAGGTGCGGCGCCCCGGCCCGGCATCGGTTGAGGCGACGTTGCCCGCGCTGGCGGCGGGACCCGTCACGGTGTCCTGGCGCGTTGTCGCGGGTGACGGGCACCCCATCGAGGGCACACTGAACTACGTCGCCGAGGCATCGGAGACGTCGCCCCCCGACGCCTCCACGGCATCGGCGTCGGCTTCGCCTGATCAGGTCTCTGCGACCGCGTCGATGTCGCCAGCCCCGGCCACACCGCCACCTGCGGACGACGCCGGGAGCGACCGCGGCGTCAACTGGGCTGTATGGATTGCAGTCGCGGTCGCCATCCTTGCCACCACCGCGGTCGCAACCTTAACCAAGCGACGCCGCTGAGGCGCGAAAATGGGCCCCACTGCGCGTGGGAACATGTGTGCATGGATCTGAGGCTTGGAACCCGCGGCAGCGCGCTGGCCACGGCTCAGGCACGCACCCTGGCCGATGCTCTCACTCGCGTCGCACAAGACCGCGGGATCGACCTCAACATCGAGTTACACATCGTCACCACGAGCGGGGACCGTTCCACGGAGCCGCTCGTCGGTCTGTCGCAGACGGGCGTGTTCGTGGCGGCGGTGCGCCAGGCGCTGGTCGACGGGGAGTGCGACCTGATCGTTCATTCGCTGAAGGACATCCCCGTCGCACCTCAGGACGGCATCACTCTCGCGGCACTGCCGCCGAGGGAGGACTCTCGCGATGCGCTGTGTTCCGGGGGCGTCGCCCTCGACGACCTGCCGAACGCAGCGAGAGTCGGCACGGGTTCGCCACGGCGGAGCGCTCAACTGCTGGCGCTGAGGCCCGACCTTGAGGTGGGACCGTTGCGGGGCAATGTCGACACCCGGCTCGCCGCTGTGGGCGACCGGTACGACGCGGTGGTGCTGGCGGTTGCGGGGCTCAAGCGCGTGGGGCGCGCCGACGCGATCAGCCACATCTTCTCGTTCGAGGACATGCTGCCAGCGCCGGGACAGGGCGCGCTCGCCGTCGAGACCGTCGGGAGCCTGGATCCCCGTGTGGCGGACGTGATTGCCTCCCTGGACCACGCGGACACGCGCGCGGCCGTGACCGCGGAGCGGGCGGCTCTCGGCGTGCTCGATGCCGGTTGCGCGGCGCCCGTGGGCGCGCATGCCTCGATCGAGGACGGCGTTCTGACGCTGCGGCTGCGAGCCATCGACGCGGAAGGAAAGCTCCAACTCAACGAGTGGGCGCGCGGACCGGTGGTTCATGCGGCTGCGCTGGGACGCTCAGCCGCCCATGCGCTGTTGGGGCGAGGGGCCGCTCGGCTCGTGGCGGCACCATGACGGACTCCCTCGCGGGTGCCCGAGTGGTGGTGCCCGTGACCGAGGGCCGAGGCGACCTTGCGGACACGCTTCGTGAGCTCGGCGCACAGGTGGTAGAGGTTGCCTTCATCGAGATTGCGGCCACCGTGGAGTTGGCCGCTCTCGAGGCCGCCGTGTCGCGATGGTGCGATGGCAACTATGACTGGATGGCCGTCACCAGCCGCAACTCGCTGAGCGCATTGGATGCGGTCGCGTCACGAACGGGCCGCGCACTTTCCGTGCCGATGCCGCCGTCGCGCCTTGCCGTGGTGGGTAATGCGACGGCGAGGATCGCAATGCAGATTGGTCTCAAGGTGACGCTCCGTCCATCGCGACAGCAAGCAGCCGCGGGACTCGTCGCGGAATTTCCCGAAGGAAAGGGTCGAGTCCTGGTTCCCGTGGGAAACCTGGCGGGGGACGTGCTGAAGCGGGGACTGGCCCGCAAGGGTTGGGCCGTGGACACCGTCGAGGCGTACCGGACGGTCGACGGCCCCGGGCTNNACCCCCGACGATGAAGGAGTGGTCGCGGCCTTGCGTCGCGCCATGGAGGGAGACATCTCATGATGGGCGACATCGCATGACGGGCCACATGGAACGACCTCGGCGGTTGCGGTCTACGGCGGCCATGCGTCGGCTGGTGCGGGAGACCCAGCCGCGCGCCTCCCAATTGGTGCTCCCCGTCTTTGTGAGAGAGGGACTCGCCGCCGCGAAGCCCATTGCGTCCTTGCCAGGAGTCTCCCAGCTGCCACTTGGCGACGTGCCCACGGTGGTCGAGCGGGCCGTCAACGCTGGCATCAGCGGCATCATGCTCTTCGCCGTTCCCGAGGTGCGCGACGAGCAGGGGACGGCCGCGTGCGCAGCGGACGGAATCCTCAACGCGGCGATTCGCGAGGCGGTCGACGCCGCCCAAGGACGCATCGTCATCATGGCGGACCTGTGCCTCGACGAGTTCACGTCGCACGGACACTGCGGCGTGCTCGACTCACGCGGCCGGGTCGACAACGACGCCACGCTGGCCGTGTACGAGCGGATGGCCGTCGCACAGGCGGACGCGGGTGCCGACGTGCTGGGACTGAGCGGCATGATGGACGGCCAAGTGGCAGCGGTACGGGGCGCGCTCGAGCGCGCGGGACGTCACGATGTGGTGGTGCTGGCGTACTCAGCCAAGTACGCGTCGGCGTTCTACGGGCCCTTCAGGGATGCCGTGGAGTCGACCCTCGAAGGCGACCGCCGAACCTACCAAATGGACCCAGGCAACGCCCGCGAGGGGGTGCGGGAGGCGACGCTGGACCTCGCGCAAGGCGCCGACATCGTGATGATCAAGCCTGCGCTGCCGTATCTCGACGTGATGGCGGCCGTCGCTGCCGTCTCGCAGGTGCCCGTCGCCGCATATCACGTCTCAGGGGAGTACGCCCAGATCGAGGCGGCCGCCGCGAACGGGTGGATAGACCGCAAGGCGGCCCACCTCGAGGCGCTGACCTCGATGGTGAGAGCAGGCGC
>DGBM01000065.1:0-5523 GCA_002384765.1 Demequinaceae bacterium UBA4004 | reverse complement strand
GTGCGCGCCTGGAATGGGGTGGGAGGCAATCCGCTCCCCATCACGTCGGCCAGGGGCGCCACCATCACGGACGCGGCTGGCCGCACGCGCGTCGACCTCGTGGGCTCGTGGGGCGCCGCGATCGCGGGCCACGCGCACCCGCATGTAGTCGCGGCCGTCACGAAGGCCGCCAGGCGGGGGCTGAGCTTTGGCGCCACCACCGAGGCGGAGGTGGAGCTCGCGGAGGCCATCAGGAGCCGCATCGCCCCCGCCGCCAGGGTGCGCCTTGTCTCCACCGGCACAGAGGCCACCATGACGGCACTGCGCATCGCGCGCGCGGCGACGGGTCGCGACAAGGTGATCAAGTTCGCTGGCTGCTACCACGGTCATGCAGACCCCTTCCTCGTGGCCGCCGGCTCCGGCCTGGCCACGGCCGGCGTGCCCGATAGCGCGGGCGTGACGGCGACGACGGCGGCGGACACGATCGTCGTTCCGTATGGCGACGCCGACGCCCTGACGGCGGCCTTTGCCGAGCACGGCCAGACGATCGCCGCCGTTATCACGGAGGCGGCGCCGGCCAACATGGGAGTGGTACGCCCGCCTGATGGTTTCAACGCGCTGATCGCGTCGCTTGCGCGCGGCGAGGGCGCCGTGTTCATCCTCGACGAGGTGCTGACGGGCTTCCGTGCAGGCCCGCACGGATGGTGGGGAATCGAACGCGACGCGGCCCTCTTGAGCGGCGAGCGCCCATGGGAACCTGATCTCATCACGTACGGCAAGGTCATCGGCGGCGGGCTCCCGGTGGCCGCCGTGGCAGGACGCGCGGATCTCATGGACATGCTCGCGCCAGCGGGACCCGTGTACCAAGCGGGAACGCTATCGGGGAACCCCGTTGCGGTCGCGGCAGGGCTCGCAACGTTCGAGGTGATGGACGCCGACGCCTACGCGCGACTCGCGCGCGCGGCGGACGCGGTGCGCGAGGGCGTGAGCGAGGCGCTCGCGGCCTCCGGAGTGACGTGCGCGGTAGGGCGGGCAGGCACGCTGTTCTCGTTCTTCCTCGGGCTAGAAGCGCCGCCGACGACGTTTGAACAGGTGGTCGCGCAGGACACCTCCGCCTACTCTTCACTGTTCCACCACATGCGCGCCGCAGGGGTCGCACTGCCCCCGAGTGCGTTTGAGTCATGGTTCGTCTCGGTCGCGCATGAGGAGCGCGTCACACGCCGAGTGGTCGACGCCGTGGGATCGTGGCGCCCCTAGCGCGGCAAAGAGCCTGGTAGAGAGGGTTTCTTACTCTCAGGACGAAGGTCCCGTCAACCCTCTCACGTGCGTGGATCGCCTCCGTAAGCCAAAAGCAGCGCACACGATTCACTCGCGCCGCCTGCGTGCGAAACATCCCCTAGGCCGCCCAGGTCTCGCGTTTGGTGAGGTCTTCGGCGGTGCGGCGTTCTAGGTAGGCGCGGGTGGGTGCGTGGAAGTGCATACGGGGAATCACGGTGCGGTAGATTGCGGCGTTGAGTTGGCGGTGGCCTTCGCGGTTGGTCCGGTGGCGTCCACTGGCTTTCCCTGAGCCGGTCGGGACGGGACTGATGCCGGTGAGTTTCGCGAATACGGCTTCGGGGCGGAGGCGTTCAGGGTTGTCGCCGCCGACGGTGAGGATCTTGGCGGCGGTGTCAATGTCGCTTCCGAACCGGTCGAGCAACTGTTGCCCCTCGCCGCTGCCACAGGACACCACAACTGCCCCTCGGGTGTTCAGATATTCGTCTGGATCAGCCTGGTGGGGCACGTTCCCGTGACGCAGAGCCGGGACCGGCCGGTCAAATGGGCCGGTCCCGGCTCGACGGTCACTGCGCGGTGTAGCCGCCGTCGACCACGTACTCGGCGCCGGTGACGAACGACGCCTCGTCGGAGGCGAGGAACAGCACCACGTTGCTGACCTCCTCCGGCTGCGCGGGCCGCTCGAGGATGGTGGTCCCCAGGAGCGCTTTCGTCGCCTCGGGGTCGGTCAGGAGATCCTTCGTCATCGCGGTGGCGATCACGCCGGGGTGGACCGAGTTGACCCGAATCTTGTACTTCGCGAGATCAACAGCGCTGGCCTTGGTGAGGAGGCGGACGGCGCCCTTCGACGCCTGGTACGCCGCAGCGCTCGGGGCGCCGACCAGGCCGTAGATGGAGGAGATGTTCACGATCGAGCCGCCCCCGGCACGCTCGAGGGCCGGCACCACGGCCTTCGTCCCGAGGAAGACAGATCGGACGTTGATCCGGAAGATCAGGTCCCAGTCCTCCTCGGTCGTCTCGTCCACCGGCTTGAGGATGAGGATGCCAGCGTTGTTGACCAGGATGTCTATCTTGCCGAACGCCTTTTCGGCTTCCGCCACAACCTCGTTCCAGCGGGCGCTGTCGGTCACGTCCTGTTCGAGCGCGATCGCGGTGCCACCTGCGGCGACCGCTTCGGCGACCGTGTCTTGGACGGCGGCGAGATTCACGTCCGTGGCGACCACCGAGGCTCCCTCAGCGGCCATGCGCAGGACGTGCGCGCGGCCCATTCCACTGCCGCCACCTGTGACGATGGCGACCTTGCTAGCGATTCGGTTTCCCATAACTTCTCCTTAGCTCCATTGCTATGACCGGGTCAAGGCGCGAGCCCTTGCTAGACCTCGTCGCCTCGCCAAAATCATACTAGTCGTTGGCCGCGATGTTGGTGGCCACCCCGACGATCATCTCCGCTGTGAATTGCCTGCGGGATGGATGACGGCGCTGACGGGTCGTGCTTCGTCAACGCCGCTCCCGAAGCGTTCCGCTCCTGCCGAAAGTGGGAGGTGTCGTCACGGCACGAGTACCCCACCACCCGCCAGACCCAGACCGTCGTGCCGGACTGATGCCACGGCAACTACCCACAACCGTCGGCATCCGCGACGGCCACTTTGTTCAGCGGTCTCCTAGGGCGAGGTCTGCGGTGGGCGGAGCCCGTCGAAGACGACGCCGATGTACCGGCGGAAGTCTTCCGGCGAGATGCCCGGGATGGCCAGCCCGGCGACCACCATCACCAGGAGTCGCGGGACGTCCTCCGCGGTGAGGTCGCGGCGCACCTCGCCAGCGTCCTGCGCCTTGAGCAGGATTTCCTGGAGCGGCATGGTGAACCGCCGGAGCATCTCGTCGGTCATCGCTGCAAAGTTCCCGCTCGAGGCGATGAGCCCGAGCTCGTGCGACATCACGACGGACAACCGCTCGGCCGCGGCCCGCAGACCGTGGACGGGGCTGGGGTCGTTTCGTGCCAGCTCCAGGGCGGGGGCGAACTCGTCTTCGAAGAGCTGGGTGTACACGGCCGATGCGAGGGCTTCTCGGTGGGCGAAGTGCCGGTAGAGAGTGGCGATCCCGACGCCGGCCTCCCGGGCGATCTCCTCGAGCGAGCCCAGGCCGTCCCCGCGGGCGAATACGCGGCGCGCGGCGGCGACGATCCGGGCGGCGTTGGAGGTGGCGTCGGCTCTTCGGGCCGGGGTTCGCGGAAAGCGTCTTGACGTCATTGACCAATCTTCCCGCGGTTTCGTGTCGCCAGGCACGGGCCCGTGGGCCGGGGCCATGTCTCGTAGGTGACAGCAACGAACGAAATGATAGTACGCTCTCAGTTATGACACCCTCCTGCTCTTCGGCTGTCGGGGCGCCTTGGGCACGCCAACCACGTGCTCCCCACGCCGAAGTCTTGGGGGGAGTGCTGTCGATATCGGAACCTCAGCGGCGGTCGCGCGTCGGGCACGGGTCTGTCGGCCTGGCACTGTCCAGCGGGGCCGCGCGTGGTGCCGCGCACGCCGGAGTGCTGCGCGCCATCGAAGAGGCCGGCATTGAGGTGTCCGTGCTCACCGGATCCAGCGCGGGGGCCCTCATCGGCGGCGCGTGGGCGGCGGGGGTCTCGGCGGAGGAGATCATCGACCGCGTCCGTGAAGCGCAGTTCCGCGATTTCGGCGTCCCGAGCCTGACTCCACGTCTAGGTCTAATGGACACCACGCCCCTGGCCCGCAACTTGGAGGACTGGCTCGGGGACGTGCGCATCGAGGACTTACCCATCCGGTTCGGGGCGGTCGTCACCGAGCTCGTCTCACCGACGCCGCGTCTGGTCACCACTGGCTCCTTGGTGGACGCCGTCAGGGCCAGCAGCGCCGTCCCCGGTCTCTTCCCGCCGGTCAAGGTCGACGGCGTCTCCTGCATCGACGGCGGGGTCCTGTCGGGGCTACCGATCTGGGGGGCGCATCACCTGGGCGCGGACGACGTGATCGCCGTGCGTCTCGGCGACGACCCCCTGTGGCGACGCTGGCTGGAGTCTCGTAAGGACCATCCGGCACACGGGCAGCAGGCGGATCTGCTGATCGTGATCGACGACGAGGCGTGCTCCTCGTGGACGACGGCCGACGTCCCGGGCATGATCGAGCGCGGTTACCAGACCGCCCAGGCGGCGCTGGCGGTCTGGCAGACCGACGACCGTGCCGCCGCAGTTGGGCAACGATGACCAACTGGATCCATTCGGTGCCCGATGCCGGGACCGATGTCGCCTCGCACACCACCATCGGGCACGGCTCACCCGCCACCCTCACTCGCGGCCGGGGCACCTTCGGTCCGACATCCCTGGTGGTGGTGCCCCGGATCCTGGAGTGGATCCTCGCCGTCGCCGAGGATGCCTCCGGTAGCTGCTGGCGTCGCACCGTCTTCCTTCGGGGCCACCGATATGGGCATCGCCCCCTTGCGGGCGATCCACACCCACGAGGGCCCCAGCCGCTGGGACACGCTGCTCCACGGCTGTGCCGACGCCCTCGTGTATCGACACCTCCGGCGCCCGTTCGGCGGTGCACTGCGCCAGGTCATCGTCGACGGGTCGGCTCTGGGCCAACCCGTCGGCCACCTCTTTCGGGGGCGGGACTGGACGTCCTCGAAGGCTGCGGCTCGACCGCGACCCCCGCGCGCATCACCGTCAACCGGCCCCACGTCGCGCTCACCGGCTTCCGCGGCTGCCGCAACGACCCGGGAAGAACTATCGAAGCCCTTCGCGACGGCTCGCTGCACACCGGGGACCTGGCCCGGCTGGGCTCGCGGGGAAACCCGTTCATCACCGGCAGGAGCAAAGACCTGATCGCCGACGTCGGTCCGACGATCGACGACGTGAACCCCACAGGTCGGCCCCAGCCGGACACGACCCCGACCTCGACCTCGACCCACACCCGCGCCCAAACGGTCGGAATGCTCGACCGGCGCCTGCCCCACCCAGCGCACCGATCGTGCTGGCGGCCCCGATGAGTTCGGGACGCAGACGAGGGGCACCGACCCGCGCTCTCACCCAGCGCGCAGCCAACCTCGCGTTCACGACCGCCGTGCGAACGACCCTCCTCTTTGTTGCCAAAGTCAGCGTCACTGGCCCAGGCGGCGGGCGCGGTGGCGGACGTGGCACTCTCGTCGTCCTCAACCATCGCAGTCCCATCGACTTCCCGGTCGCAGCGGTCGCCTGCCGCCGCTGGCGGCTCTCACCCGCCGTGCTGAGCCGCGCCGACTTCTTCGAACGCC
>DGBM01000312.1 GCA_002384765.1 Demequinaceae bacterium UBA4004 | reverse complement strand
CCTTCACGAGCCGGGAGCGCCGTCGTTGAGCGTGATCGCGATGTGGGCTCGCCTGGGGCCCACCGTCGCCACGTTCCACACATCGAATGACGATTCTCGCCTGATGCGGCTCGGCAAGCCGTGGATCAAGCCAGGCTTCGAGGAGCTCGACGCCCGCATCGCCGTTTCGCCGTCCGCGGCGCGCACCGTCAAGGAGCACTTGCGCGTCGAGGCCACCCACATCATTCCCAACGGCGTGGACACGTCCGACTACTTTGACGCCGCGCCCCGCGAGGAGTGGATGGGCACGCAGGACGCACCCACGATTGGCATCCTCGGCAGGATGGATGAGCCCCGAAAGGGGTTGGACGACTTTCTCGCCTCCATTCCGTTGGTACGGGAGAGTCACCCACGTGCCCGGTTCCTGGTGGCGGGCCGCTTCTCCGATCGCGTTGCGGCGCGTACCGCTCGCAGTGGAGCTGAGGTGGTGGGCGAGCTCGACGAGTCTCAGAAGGCCGAGTTCATGTCCTCCGTGGATGTCTACTGCGCGCCCAACACGGGCGGGGAATCCTTTGGCATCGTGCTGGTCGAGGCCATGGCGGCGGGAGCCGCCGTGGTCGCGAGCGATCTGGTGGCATTTCGAGACGTCGCCACAACCGACGACGGCGAAGAATGCGCGGCGTTCTTCCCGGTGGGCAGTGCACATGGCCTCGCGGACCGGGTGTGTGCCTTGCTCGACGATCCGACGGGGCGTACGGCGCTAGCGGAGCGGGGCCGAGTCCGTGCAGGCACCTTCGACTGGCACCAAGTCGCCCCCCGCATCGAAGAGACATATCGCGACGCCATTAGACTGGACGCAAGCTTCTTCCCCCAACGAGCGAAGGAAACTCCAGCATGAGCGACAGCTCCGCATCCGTCAGCCCGCAGGTCGGCACCGACCTCGTCAAGCGAGGCATGGCCGAGATGCTCAAGGGTGGAGTCATCATGGATGTGGTGACTGCCGACCAGGCCAAGATTGCCGAGGACGCGGGGGCGGTTGCCGTAATGGCACTCGAGCGTGTTCCTGCAGATATCCGTGCGCAGGGTGGCGTCGCCCGCATGTCAGACCCGGACCTGGTGCAGGGCATCATCGACGCCGTGTCGATTCCCGTCATGGCGAAGGCGCGCATCGGCCACTTTGTCGAGGCTCAGGTATTGCAGAGCCTTGGCGTGGACTACGTGGACGAGTCCGAAGTGCTGACTCCGGCCGACTACGCCAACCACATTGACAAGTGGAACTTCACCGTGCCGTTCGTGTGTGGGGCCACCAACCTGGGCGAGGCGCTGNNGTCTCCAACGCCACCACGCACATGCGTCAGATCCGCGCCCAGATCCGGGCGCTGACCGTGATGCCGGAAGACGAGCTGTACGTGGCCGCCAAGGAGTTGCAGGCGCCCCTTCCGCTGGTCCGGGAGATCGCTGCCACCGGCAAGCTGCCCGTCGTCCTCTTCACTGCGGGAGGCATCGCTACACCTGCGGACGCCGCCATGATGATGCAGTTGGGGGCAGAGGGTCTGTTCGTCGGCTCCGGCATCTTCAAGTCCGGCAACCCNNGCGACCACCTTCTTCGACGACCCCTCGGTGATCGCCGAGGTGTCCCGCGGGTTGGGCGAGGCCATGGTGGGCATCAACGTGGACGACGTCCCCGAGCCTCACCGTCTCGCCGAGCGTGGCTGGTAACACGCCCCCCACCGGGCCAGTCGAGCGGGAAGGCGCCCGCGTCCTCTTGCTGTCTGACGACGGCAGGTTGCTGGTGCTTCGCGGCCACGACCCTCACCTTCCCAGCCGGTCATGGTGGTTTACGCCCGGCGGGGGAGTCGAGGGTACCGAAACCGTGCGCGAGGCCGCAGCGCGGGAACTCGCCGAAGAGACCGGCTACGTGGTGGAACCCGAGGAACTCATCGGCCCCGTGTGGGAGCGGACCGCGTACTTTGACTTCAAGAGCAGGCCGTACGTGCAGCACGAGTACTTCTTTGTGGCGCGGCTTCCTGACGCCGATGTGTCGCCCGACGGGCCATCGACGTGGACCGCCGATGAGGAGGAAACGATTGACGAGATCGCGTGGGTGACGCAGCACGACCTTCGGCACGCGAGCATCGAGGTCTTCCCCGAGCAGTTGCGTGAGTCATGGGACGTGTTCACGGGGTGGGACGGCACCGTGATCAGCCTGGGCGAGGCCCACGAATGACACGCGTGGGGGTGCTCGCGTTGCAAGGCGACGTCCGCGAACACGAGGCCGCACTGGCAAGACTCAGCGCCGAGTCGGTCAAGGTGCGCAGGCTGGCGGAACTCGAGTCCGTCGACGCGATCATCATTCCGGGCGGCGAGTCCACGACGATCGACAAATTGCTGCGAGCCTTCGACCTCTTCGATCCCTTGCAGCGACGCATCGAGGAGGGCCTGCCCGTGCTCGGGACCTGCGCCGGCATGATCATGCTGGCCACCGACATCATCGGCGGCATCGAGGGGCAGCGGACGCTCGGGGCGATCGACATGACGGTGAGGCGCAACGCGTTTGGCCGACAGGTGGACTCCTCCGAGGTGGAACTCACCTGGATTCCGGACGGGTCGACCATGCACGCCACCTTCATTCGCGCCCCGTGGGTGGAGAAGTGGTCAGACGCCGTGGAAGTGCTGGCGATCGACCAGGCGCACGGGGGTGCCGTCGTGGCGGTGCGACAAGGCAACGCGATCGCCACCAGCTTTCACTCGGAGATCTCGGACGACGACAGGGTGCATGCCTTGCTGGTGGATCTCGCCCGCTGGGTGTAGACGCCTCCCAACGTGATCTCCCGATATCAAGGTTTCAGACTTGATGAGTACGCATCAAGGCACTAGCATTGATACATGTTCGTCATCACGGCAGACCAGCGCCGCTCCACACGTCACGGCGACAGGGTGGACGCGCTCCTCGAAGAACTCGAGCAATGGACGGCCACGTGGACAGACCACGTGGCCTTGGCCCCCGAGCGCACCGTGGGGGATGAGGTGCAAGCGGTGCTGCTCTCGGCGGAGGCCGCCGTCGACCTCTCGTTGACCCTCATGCGGGCTTCGCACTGGTCCGTCGGGATCGGGGCCGGTCACGTGGAGCTGCCGCTGCGTTCGACTGCCCGCGCGAGTTCTGGGGCCGCGTTCGTGAACGCGAGGCGAGCCGTCGAGCGGGCGCGCGGCAGGGGAGAGCCCGTCCCGCTCGTCGTCGCTGGGGAGAACCCCGAGGCTGAAGAGTCGGCCACGGCTGTACTTCAGCTGCTCGCGTCGGTAGTGCGCAGGCGATCGGACGCCGGCTGGGAGGTGAGCGATCTGCTGAAGCCAGGCGTGACCCAACGTGACATTGCGGCGACACTGGGTATCTCGACCCAGGCGGTGAGCCAGCGGATCGCTTCTGCCATGCTGGACGAGGAACGCAGGGCGAGACCGGTCGCGGTGGCTCTCCTGCAGGAACTCGGCGGAGGGGCGAAGAACGCATGAGCGTCGTCGTCTGGATACTGGTGGCCGCCGCCTCACTGGGACTTTCGGCGGGAGGAGGGGCATGGGTAGTCAGCGCCATCCTCGGCGGCATCCTGGCCAGCCATCCGGAGGCAATCGCGATCGTCATCGCTGTCAAGGGCCTGGGACGCTACCCGGAGCTGCGCGGCGGCACGGGCGAGGCCGGTAGCAGGGCCGCCGAACGGTTCATCGTCGGCACCCTGTCAAGCTTCCTGTGGGCAGCCCTGATCGGGACAATCGGCGTCGCCGTCGGGACCTCTCTCGACTGAGAACCAGGCGGTCGCCAGTGCTGGCCTAGACTGGTCGCCGATCACCAAGGGCAAGGAGCACACGTGTCAGGTCACTCTAAGTGGGCTACCACCAAGCACAAGAAGGCAGTCATCGATGCCAAGCGAAGCAAGCTGTTTGCCAAGCTGATCAAGAACATCGAGGTCGCGGCCCGGGTGGGCGGCGGCGACATGGCCGGCAACCCGACGCTGTTCGACGCGGTGCAGAAGGCCAAGAAGTCATCGGTCCCGAACGAGAACATCGACCGCGCGGTCAAGCGCGGATCCGGCCTCGAAGCGGGCGCCGCCGAATACGAGACCATCATGTACGAGGGCTACGGCCCCGGCGGAGTGGCCATGCTGATCGAGTGCCTCACCGACAACCGCAACCGCGCGGCCATGGAGGTGCGAACGGCGCTCACTCGCAACAACGGCACCCTGGCCGACCCCGGTTCCGTGTCATACCTGTTCTCGCGCAAGGGCCAGGTCATCGTGACCAAGGAGTCCGGCGCTACCGAGGACGACCTGATGGAGGCCGCCCTCGAGGCAGGTGTCGAGGAGATCAACGACCTGGGCGAAGCCTTTGAACTGCTGTCCGAGGCGACCGACGTGGTGGCCGTGCGTACCGCCGTCCAGGCCGCGAACATCGACTACGAGCAGGCGGAGGTGACGTGGATCCCGTCCATGAAGATCGAGACCGACGTCGATACCACCCGCAAGACGCTGCGTCTCATCGACGCACTCGAAGACAGCGACGACGTGCAAAACGTCTTCGCGAACTTCGATGCTCCCGACGACGTGCTCGCCGAGGCCTCCGAGTAGCCCGTGCGCGTCCTCGGCGTTGACCCGGGTCTCACGCGCTGCGGCCTCGGCATCGTCGAGACCGGGGCGGGGCGTTCCGTCAGCCTCATCTCGGTGAGCGTCGCCACGTCCTCGCCGGAGGCGGAGACCCCCGACCGTCTGGTCCTCATCGCCGATGCGATCGACGCGGCGATCGACAGGCATCGTCCCGATGCCGTGGCGGTGGAACGGGTGTTCGCGCAGCACAACGTCCGCACGGTGATGGGCACGGCGCAGGTCTCGGGCCTGGTCATGGTGGCTGCGCGGCGCCGCGGCCTGCCCGTGGCGCTGTACACGCCGTCCGAGGTGAAGGCCGCGGTGTCCGGATCCGGACGTGCGGACAAGGCGCAGGTGGGCTTCATGGTCGCCAAGCTGCTGGGCCTCGATGCCGTCCCCGCGCCAGCCGACGCCGCAGACTCCCTCGCCATCGCCCTCACGCACGCCCTGCGGTACTCCGCGACACCCGGGGCCGGCACCGCGACCACGACGGCGCAACGGGCCTGGGCGGAGGCGGAGCGGGCGGCGCGTCGGCGCGGCTGAGCGTGGTCCCGCGCCTAATCTATTCGTACAAGCGTTCGAAGGGCACGGTGTGATTGCGCAACTGACGGGAACCGTCATCCACGTGGGCGCGAGTGCGCTCGTGCTCGACGTGGGGGGAGTGGGCTACCGCATCCTCGCGACTCCGGCGACCCTCGCCGCGTTGCACGTGCGTCAAGAGACCAGCCTGGCTACCCACCTGGTGGTGAGGGAGGACTCGTTGACCCTCTACGGTTTCGAGTTCGTCCACGAGCGCGACATGTTCGAGACGCTGCAGTCGGTGCAGGGGGTGGGACCGCGGCTTGCCCTCGCACTTCTGGCCGTGCACGCGCCCCACTCGCTGGTCTCGATCATCGCCTCCGGCGACATCAAGGGGCTGCAGCGGGTTCCGGGCGTGGGCGCCAAAGTCGCGGCCCGGCTGATGCTGGAATTGGGCGGCAAGTTGACGTTGCCGGACGACGTCCACGCGCCTGGGGCCGTTGCCGACGCGCGCGAACAGGTTGCCGACGCGCTCGTCGCGTTGGGGTGGCAGTCCAGGGCCGCCGCGGCCGCGGTGGACAAGGTCGCGCCCGAGCCGATCGACGACGACGCAGTTCCCGCGACCTTGAGGGCCGCGTTGCAGTCCCTGGGAGGCTCGCGTGGCTGACGAGCCTCAGGACATCCCCGTCGATGACGGCGTCCGCGTCACGAGCGTCGACGCGGACGCGCTCGAGCGGTCCGCCGAGGCGGCACTGCGCCCGCGGAGCCTGGCCGAGTTTGTGGGCCAGAAGGTGGTGCGCGAGCAGCTCGCCCTCGTGCTGCGTGCGGCAACCCAGCGAGACGGCAGCGCCGAGCACATCCTGCTGTCCGGGCCGCCGGGCCTCGGCAAGACCACACTCGCGATGATTGTGGCGGGGGAGTTGGGGGCGTCGTTGCGACTCACGTCCGGCCCGGCCATTCAGCACGCCGGGGATCTCGCGGCGATCCTGAGCTCGCTCGAGGACGGCGATGTGTTGTTCGTCGACGAGATTCATCGCCTCGCGCGCCCCGTGGAAGAGATGCTCTACCTGGCGATGGAGGACTTCCGGGTCGATGTGATGGTGGGTAAGGGTCCTGGAGCCACCTCCATTCCGCTGACGCTTCCACCGTTCACCGTGGTGGGAGCGACGACCCGCGCGGGGCTGTTGCCCGCGCCGCTGAGGGATCGCTTTGGGTTCACGGCGCACCTGGACTTCTACGAACCGAGCGACCTGACCAGCATCGTGACGCGATCCGCACACCTCTTGGGCTTTGTCCTCGAGGGCGACGCGGCAAGCGAAATCGCCTCGCGGTCACGGGGGACGCCGCGCATCGCGAACAGGCTGCTGCGGCGCGTCCGTGACTGGGCGCAGGTGCACGGAAGTGGGGACGGCGACATGCGCGCCGCGAACGCCGCGCTCGAGGTGTACGAGGTCGACGAGCGGGGGCTCGATCGCCTCGACCGCGCGGTCTTGCGTGCCTTGTGCATCCGCTTCGGGGGAGGTCCGGTCGGCTTGTCGACGCTCGCCGTGTCCGTGGGCGAGGAGCCCCAGACCGTCGAAGAGGTCGCCGAGCCATTCCTGGTGCGCGAGGGCCTGATGTCGCGAACACCCCGCGGCAGGGCGGCGACGGCCGAGGCGTGGGCTCATCTGGGGCTCACGCCCCCCGACGGGCACGTGTCCCACGCGGGTCAAGGCGGGGGACAGACGTCCCGGGACCAGGGCGGTGGCAGGCTGTTCGATTGACCCCCGTGGAGCCGCGCCGGGGGGCATATTCGACGGCGCCCCTCGAACTCACCTAGAATCGCGGGGGCCACCCGCATGGTTTGGGAGTCGTTATCGTCAGGAAAGCGAAGGAATCGCGTGTCATCAGCTGTCTCAGGCGCCCGCACATCTCTCACGTGGCTGGCTTCACTGTTGGTGGTGCTCTTCGCCCTGCTGAGTGTGGGTGTCCTCACCGGCAAGACGTCGGCCGCACCGGGGCTTGGTCTTGACCTCGCCGGCGGTCGCAACATCATCCTCCAGGCGATCACGACGGATGGCTCGCAGATTGATCCGTCGGACATCGCGCAGGCCGTCGAGATCATTCGCAAGCGCGTCGACGCCTCGGGTGTCGCCGAGGCGGAGATCGCCACTCAGGGCGATACCAACATCATCGTCTCCCTGCCTGGCAACCCGGATCAGGCGACGCTCGACCTGGTGCGGCGCAGCGCACAGTTGCAGTTCCGTCCCGTACTGCTGGTGGGTGACCCAGCGCCGGTGACCTCTGCAAGCGGCACCGTCACGACCTCGCCGACACCGACGCCCACGCCGGCGCCCGACGCGGTGACCGGTATCAGTCCGAGCCCGAGTCCCTCCGCCAGCGCCGCGGGCGAGGCCGCACCCGCACACGAGGTCGCCAACGTGAAGACCCGCCTAAGCGAGACCACCTCCGCGACGCCCAGCCCCAGCCCGGCGCCCGCGGACCCGCCGGCGCCGGTCACTCCCACCAACCCGTCCGACACTGCCTGGATCACCGACGCGCTGTTTGCGCAGTACCAGGCGCTTGACTGCTTCGACCCCGCCAACCTGACCGGGGTCCCCGTGGGCGATCCGGACGCGGGCTTCGCGACGTGCGATACGACGGGCTCGGCCAAGTACATCCTGGGCCCCGTCGAGCTCACCGGCGAGGACCTGGACACCGCTTCCGCTGGTCCGCGGGTCAACCAGTTGGGAAACGTCATTCCCGGCGACTTCGAGGTACGGCTCTCCTTCAACGGCGCAGGCGGCACGAAGTTCGGTGACACCACGGGACGTGTGTCACAACTGGCGCCGCCCCTCAACAGGTTCGGAATCCTGCTTGACGGCGTGGTCATCTCGGCACCGTCGGTGAACGAGGCCATTACAGGCGGCCAGGCGCAGATCACCGGAAACTTCACCCTCGACGAGGCGCAGCAGCTCGCCAACCAGCTCAAATTCGGTGCGCTCCCGCTGACCCTTGAGGTGCTGTCGGAGCAGGTCATCACGGCCACCAAGGGCGCCGAGGAGCTCCGCAATGGTCTGTTGGCGGGCCTCATCGGCCTGCTCCTCGTGGTGATCTACACAATCTTCCAGTATCGGGCCCTGGGCGCCGTCACCATCGGCTCCCTGCTGGTGGCGGGCGGTTTTACCTATGCCACGATCGCGCTGCTGTCGTGGGGCCTGGGGTACCGACTGTCACTTGCCGGCGTCGCTGGCCTCATTGTGGCCATCGGTATCACCGCCGACTCGTTCATCGTCTACTTCGAGAGAGTCAAGGACGAGTTACGCGAGGGGCGGTCGCTGGCGGCCGCCGTGGAACACGGTTGGAAGCGGGCGCGTCGCACGATCCTGGCATCCGACGCGGTGTCCTTCCTTGCCGCCCTGGTGCTCTACATGCTGGCGGTGGGCGGGGTGCGCGGCTTCGCGTTCACGTTGGGCCTGGTCACCATCGTCGACCTCATCGTCGTCATCCTGTTCACGCACCCGGTGCTCGCCTTGCTGGCTCGCACCAAGTTCTTCGGTGAGGGGCACAAGTTCTCTGGCCTCGATCCCCGCCAATTGGGTCGGGACACCATGTACAAGGGCAGAGGGCGCGTGGCCGGACCCGAAACGTCGGCGCTGACCCTGGCCGAGCGCAAGGCCGCCAAGGCCCGCTCCGCCGTCGACACCCAGGACAAGGAGTAGTCATGGCGAACCTTTCGACGTGGGGTAATCGCCTCCACTCCGGTGAAAAGACCTATCCCATCGTGGGCCAGCGCAAGCGCTGGTTCATGGCGAGCGCCGTCCTCATGACGCTCGCCGTCCTGCTCCTCATCTTCGTGCGTCTCAATCCCGGAATCGACTTCCGCGGCGGCACCGAATACACCTTGGCTGGCGTGCAGAACACTGACACGACGCTCGCGGTCGACGCAGTGGCCGAAGCGCTGCCCGGCGAAGAGCCGCGCGTAGCCGTCGTCGGGGGCGACAATATCCGCGTTCAGCTTGGCGAGCTGGAGCAGGCGCAGGTCGACTCGCTGGCGGCGGACCTCGCCGACGCATACGGGATTCCGAGCACCGAGGTCAGTTCGAGCTTCATCGGCCCCACCTGGGGCCAGGACGTCTCCAGCAAGGCCATTCAGGGCCTCGTGATCTTCTTGCTGCTGGTGACTGTGGTCATGACCCTGTACTTCCGCGCCTGGCGCATGGCGGTGGCGGGCCTGGTCGCGCTCGCCCACGACCTGTTGTTCACGGCCGGCATCTATGCGCTGTCGGGCTTCGAGGTGACCCCAGCCTCCGTGATCGGATTCCTCACGATTCTTGGCTATTCGCTGTACGACACCGTGGTGGTGTTCGACAAGGTGCGCGAAAATACCGAGGACATCCTGACGCAGCATCGCTACACGTATGAGGAGATGGCCAACCTGGCCGTCAACCAGACGCTGGTACGTTCCATCAACACGTCGGTGGTGGCGCTGCTCCCCGTCTCCGCGATTCTGTTCATCGGATCGTTCCTGTTGGGAGCTGGCACGCTCAAGGACATCTCGCTCGCCCTGTTCGTCGGCATGGCCGTCGGTACGTACTCGTCGATCTTTGTCGCGACGCCCCTCGAGGTGGCGTTGCGCAGCAACGAGGAGCGGATCAAGGAACATACTCGGGCCGTGCTGGAGCTGCGTGAAAGAGGCGATTCCGACGTGATCCGACCCGACGGTTCGATCCGCGTGGGCGCGCTCACTCCCGGTCACCACCGGGGTACGGCGGCGCAACCCAGGCGCAAGCGTCGCAAGTAGACTGATCCCCTCATAGCCGAAAGGAGGTCGCGTGACGCAAGCCCGCGCGGACTCCGACCCGGCCAGGATGTTGGGGATCCGGAGAACGGCCCGCGACCCGGGCGCGCTGGCGCCTCTGCTGGAGACGTATCGGCGCATGTATCCGCGCGCCAAGACCGGACTCATCGAGAGGGCGCATGCGTTGGCGGAGCAGGCCCACGAGGGCCAATTTCGCAAGACCGGCGAGCCATACATCACCCACCCGATCGCGGTGGCGGAGATCATCGCCGGCCTGGGTCTGCCCGACACCGTCATTGTGGCGGCGCTGCTGCACGACGTGGTGGAGGACACCAACTTCCCACTGGCGGACATTGCCACAGAGTTCGGGGACGAGGTCGCGTCCTTTGTCGACGGCGTCACCAAACTGGACCGGCTCGCCTTTGGTGAGGCTGCCCAGGCGGAGACGGTCCGCAAGCTGGTGGTGGCGATGGCCCGCGACATTCGCGTGCTGCTCCTCAAACTCGCCGATCGCCTTCACAACGCCCGCACCTGGGATGCGGTCTCCCCAACGACCGCGCGTCGCAAGGCGCAAGAGACCCTGGAGATCTACGCCCCCCTCGCGCACCGCATGGGCCTCAACGCGATCAAGTGGGAACTCGAGGACCTGTCGTTCCGCACCCTGTACCCCAAGATCTATCAGGAGATTGTCGAGGTCGTGGCCGAACGCGCCCCCGAACGGGACAAGCTTCTTGACGAGCTCCGTGCCGACGTGGCGAAGGAACTCAAGACCCAGAAGATCAAGGCAGAGATCACGGGGCGGCCCAAGCACTACTACTCCGTTTACCAGAAGATGATCGTGCGAGGCCGCGACCTGAACGACATCTACGACCTGGTGGGACTGCGCATCCTGGTGGACTCGGTGCGCGACTGCTACGCCGTGTTGGGCGCCATGCACGCCCGGTACCAGCCGGTCCCTGGGCGTTTCAAGGACTACATCGCGATGCCCAAGTTCAACCTGTACCAGTCGTTGCACACCACGGTGATCGGGCCGCAAGGCAAGCCGGTGGAGCTGCAGATCCGCACGTGGGAGATGCACAAGCGCGCCGAGTACGGCTACGCAGCCCACTGGCGCTACAAGGAGAACGCGCGGGGCGAGAAGGTCCCGTCGATGGCGAACGACATGGGGTGGCTTCGCCAGATCTCCGACTGGCAACAGGAAACCGCGGACGCCAGCGACTTCCTCGACTCTTTGCGCGGGGAGATCTCGCGAGCCGAGGTGTACGTCTTCACGCCGCGCGGCAAGCTCCTCGAACTTCCGCAAGGGGCAACTCCCGTGGACTTCGCGTACGCAGTCCACACCGACGTCGGCCACAAGACGGTGGGTGCCAAGGTCAACGGTCGGCTGGTGCCTCTCGACTCGACGCTTGACAACGGCGACACCGTCGAAATCATCACTACGTCAGATGAGAACGCCCACCCTAAGCGCGACTGGCTCGAGTTTGTGCAGTCCACGAGGGCGCGCAACAAGATCCGCCAGTGGTTCACGCGCGAGCGCCGCGAGGAGTCCGTGGAGACGGGTCGCGACATGCTCGCGCGCGCTATCCGACGTCAACACCTCCCGATGCAGAGGTTGATGAGTAAGTCCACGCTCCTGGCGCTGGCAAAGGAAATGCAGTACGAGGACGTGGACGCGCTGTATGCGGCCATCGGCGAACACAAAGAGCAGCCCGGCGACGTGGTGGCCCGCATGGTGGAGGCCGTGGGTGGGCAGGAGGGCGCCGACGAGGACATCACCGAGATCACCCGTCCCGGGACGCGCCAACGCGCCCGCCGCGGAGACCCGGGGGTCACCGTCCAAGGCACGAGCGACGTGGTGGTGAAGCTGGCCAAGTGTTGCACTCCCGTGCCGGGAGACCCGATTCAGGGCTTTGTGACCCGCGGCCAGGGAGTGAGTGTTCACCGTGCGGACTGCGAGAACATGCTGGCGCTCCGGGATCAGAGTGAACGGCTCGTCGATGTGCAGTGGTCCGGGTCATCGGACTCCACGTTCCTGGTGCAAATTGAGGTCGAGGCGCTCGATCGCAACCGGCTGTTGTCCGATGTGGTCCAGGTGCTGTCCGACCATCACCTCAACATCCTGGGCGCCCACGTGTCGACCAACAACGACCGCGTGGCGCTGAACACGTTTGCCTTCGAGATGGCCGATCCCTCACACCTTGGCGCGGTGCTGAGCGCGGTGCGCCGCATCGACGGCGTGTACGACGCGCGTCGCGTCACCGGCGTGAGGCGCCAACTCGAGCTCTAGCGGCCCTCCCACGCCTCCTGTACCGCTGTCCAGGCGGCCAGCGCCCGCTTGTACTCCTGACCGGTTCTGTGCCGGGAAACGGCCTCACAGAGCTCCTGGGGGGTGACGACGCCTCGAGCGAGTGCTCCATATGTCGCCGTCATCGCGTCGGCGAGGTCGGCGGTGCGCAGTGCCGAGATCACGGCGTCCGCCGGAGCCACAATCCGCACTCCTGCAATGGATCTGGCGTGAGCGTAGGCGGCCTGATGGGTGGTGAACGCCCACCCGCAGGCGGGAACGCCGGTCGGGGGGTCCGGATGCGCGCCACGCGGGACTACGACCTCCACCAACGCGGGAACCAGAGTTTCGCGCGTGAGGCCATAGACCCACAGGGCCGCAAGGCCAGATGCCGCGGCTCTGCGGGGAATCCACGGGCGTAGCGCGATGGCACGCGCGAGGTGCAGCGGGGCGGCATCGGGGGCGATTGCAACATCGTCAGTCAGCGTGGTGAGCACCCCGTCTCGCCGCATGCGAGTGAGCGCGGCAACACCGACCTCGCGTCGATCAACCAAGACCATGAGGTCGATCTTGACGTGCCGGGGTCGAGCGGCGGGGNNACCTTGCGTGTGTTCTTGGCGGCTTTCGCCTCGGCCAGTTGCTGCTCAAGTTCGGCGATCGCGGCGTGAAGTTGCGCCGCGGCGCCGGAGGCGCGTGCCTCGATCTCGGGATTGCGAGTGGTCCATGCAGACTGATCGGCCTCGCGGATCGCCTTTTCTACCGCAGACATGCGTCGCACGAGCCTCTGGGCATCGGCGCGTGGCACCTCGCCGGCGCCGTCGAAGCGGTCCTGGATGACCCGGAGGTCTCGCTTGGCTGCGCGCAGGTCCTTGATCGGCAGCAGCGCCTCGGCGTCCTTGAGTGCGGCCTCCTTGGCGGGAAGGTTGCCGGCCAGGGCCTGCTCCTCCTGCTCGGCGACGGCGCGGCGGGCCGTAAAGAAGGCCTCTTGCGCCGCCTGAAAGCGTGCCCACAGGGCGTCGTCAACGCTGCGACGGCCCCTACCGGCGTTGCGCCACTGGTCCATCAGTTGCTTGAACTGCCGGGCGGTGGAGTCCCAGTCGGTCGACGTCGCCAGCGCCTCCGCGGTGGCAACCAACTGTTCCTTGGCTCCCGCTACGGAGGAGTTTTCCTTGTCGAGTTGGGCGAAGTGCGCCTTGCGCGCTTTCTCGAAGGCGGACCGCGCGTGGGTGAAGCGCTTCCAGAGGGCGCGTTCGGCTTCCTTCGCCATGCGCGCGCCCGTGCGCTGCGCTTCCTTCCACTCGTCGAGCAGCTCCCGCATGCGGGCCGTGTCGTTCTTCCAGTGCACCTGGGCCGCCGGCTTTGCCGCAAGTTCCTCGGCCTGTGTCACGATCACTTCTCGCGCCTTGGCGGCCTCCTCGCGAGCGGCGGCGCGCTCGGCGCGTACCTTCTCGGCGACTTCGTTTGCCTCTGCCTCGACGATGCCGAAACGGGCACGCAGCGCCGCGAGGTTACCCACCACGGTGGGCGTCTCGAGGGACGAACGCAGGCTCGTGAGCGCGTCGTCGATGTCCTTGGGGCTCAGTTCGGCGCCCACCAGCCGCGCGTGGAAACGCTCCACCGCTGCGGCCAACTCAATGAAGGCCTTCGCGTATGCGGAGATGGGTTCGTCGCCCGTTGCCGGCCCCACCGGCGTGCGCGTCTCGCCCTCGATCACCACCACCTGGTCGCCATCGACCGCGCCGAACGCACTGGCCGCGGCGATCTGCTCGGGGGTGATCTTCTCGACCACTGGCACCTTGACCGGGTGCGTGGCGTGGGCGGCCAGCGAAGCGGGCGAGGGCGCCTTGGGGCGAGGAATGGGCCGGGGCTTGGCGGGCGTCATGAGGCTGTGACCTTTGTGATGATGACGGACAGGGCGGGACGACCATCGGCGTCACCAGTGATGGTGCCGCCGTTGGCAATCGACCTTACGATATCGAGGCCTTGGGTCACAGTGCCAAACACGGTGTACCCGCCGGCCCCGTCCGAGGGGATGGTGGAGTCTTCGTAGACGATGAAGAATTGGCTTCCCATGGAGGACGCGTCGCCCGGCTGGCGGGCCATCGCGAGCGTTCCAGCGGGATACAGGTTGTCGCTCGGCGCGTTCTCGATCGGTCCGAAGCGGTAGGGCGGGCCGCCCGTGCCGGTGCCGGTGGGATCGCCGCATTGAACGACGAAGATCCCGGACGTCGTCAGCCGGTGGCAATCGGTGGCATCGAAGAATCCCTGGTCTGCCAACGAGACGAAGGAGGCGACCGCTTGCGGCGCGTCCACCCCGTCGAGTGACATCTCGAGGGTGCCCATGTTGGTCTCCATGGTGACGTCCCACAACCGTGACTGCGCGAGCGACGGGGCGGGAACCGCCGGGTTCTCTTCACCGGAAGGGCTCGCGGCGTTGTCGCTACCGCCCACAGCGGCGAATACCCACACCATGACCGCGACCGCGGCGCCCGCCAGGCCAATCCCCAAGAGCATGCGCCTGCGTCGTCTCGCCGCGCGGCGTCGCGCCACAGCGGCCTCCTTGGCGGCGCGCTTCCGAGCAGCGGCGTCGCGGGCGCTCTTGCTCGTAGCCATGGTCTCCATCCGGGCGCGTCCCAGTATCGGTGCAGGTCTGCGACAGTGTACGTGCCGTCGGATGGAACAATGGGGCCCATGTCGCGACTTGCGCCCCTTTCCGGATTCCCCGAGTGGTCACCTGCAGAGCGCATCGTCGAGGCGCATCTGCTCGACACGTTGCGCCAGGTGTTCGCCCTCCACGGCTTCGGCGAGATCGAGACGCGGGCCATCGAGCCGCTCGAGCGCCTCGGTGGCGAGGCGGAGGCCTCCAAGGAGGTGTACGTCCTGACCCGCAGGGGAGGGGACTCGGCAGAGTTCGGCTTGCACTTTGATCTCACGGTGCCCTTCGCCCGCTACGTGGAGGAACGGCAAGGCACACTGCAGTTCCCGTTCCGACGCTTCCAGATTCAGAAGGTATGGAGAGGCGAGCGGCCGCAGGAGGGTCGGTTCCGCGAGTTCTACCAGGCCGACATTGACGTGGTAGCGCGGGAGAACCTGCCCGCACACCTCGAGGCCGAGGTGGCGGTGGTGATGGCGCGTGCCCTCGCCGCGCTGCCGCTTCCGGCAGCACGCATGCGCATGAATGACCGACGGCTGGTCGAGGGCTTCTACCGGGGGGTCGGAATCTTGGACGTCGCGGGGGCGCTGCGGTCGGTGGACAAACTTGGCAAGATCGGCGCGGAGGGTGTGGCCACGGAACTCGCCGCCCAGGACGTGAGCGACTCCGCCGCACTGGCGATCCTCGAGCTTGCCAAGATTCAGTCCCCGGACGCGTCGTTCGGGGAGGCGGTGGTGGACCTGTGGGAGACCACGCCGACCCACGGTGATGCGCAGGCTCAGGCGCTCCTCGGCGAGGGGATCAACGCCCTGGCGGCCCTGGTCGAGTCGGTCAACGCCGCGGTTCCGGGAACCGCGGTCGCGGACCTCAGCATCGCNNGGCGGACGCTACGACTCGCTCGTCGCCGGCGGTGGCTTCCCCGGCGTCGGCATGTCGATAGGGGTGTCCAGACTGGTGTCGCGGCTCGTGTCGCGCGACATGCTCGTGGCGACCCGCTCGGTTCCCAGCGCGGTTCTGGTGGCCGTGAGCGACGAGGACAACCGCGGGGCATCGGACGTGATCGCCACCAAGTTGCGCGCGCGCGGCATTGCGTGCGAGGTGTCGCCCACGGCCGCGAAGTTCGGCAAGCAGATCCAGTACGCGGACAGGCGCTCAATTCCGTTCGTGTGGTTCCCCGGCGATGGAGATGACGGCGAGGTCGGCGCTGGTCAAGTAAAGGACATCCGGTCGGGCGACCAGGTCCCTGCCGACGCCGATGCCTGGCTGCCGCCCGCTGACGACCTCAAACCGCGCGTGGTCCGCGGCTAGACTGGCCCGTGCTCCCTCGCGGCGAGCCTCCGCACGTGATCGACAACGCTTCAACGAAAGGCAGATTGTGCTTCGCACCCACCTCGCCGGAAATCTCCGTGCCGCCGACGCCGGCGCCACCGTCACCCTCGCAGGTTGGGTGGGTCGGCGCAGGGATCACGGCGGGGTCGCCTTCATTGACTTGCGGGATGCCTCCGGCCTTGCCCAGGTGGTGCTGCGCGAGGAGATCGCCCACTCGCTGCGCACCGAGTACGTCATCCAGGTGACGGGTGAGGTTCGCCTGCGCCCTGAGGGCTCGAGCAATCCGAACCTGCCGTCGGGCGAGATCGAGGTGGATGTTCACGATCTGGTGATCCTCAACGAATCGGCTCCCACGCCGTTTCCGATCGACGAACACGTCACCGTGGGCGAGGAAGCGCGCCTCAAGCACCGCTACCTCGATCTGCGCCGCCCCGCCCAGCGCGGCGCCATCGTGCTGCGCTCCAAGGTGAACCAGACCGCGCGCCGCGTGCTCGACCGCCACGACTTTCTTGAGATCGAGACGCCCACACTCACCCGGTCCACCCCGGAGGGTGCCCGCGACTTCCTGGTGCCCGCCCGCCTCGCGCCCGGCTCCTGGTACGCCCTGCCGCAGTCGCCGCAACTGTTCAAGCAGCTGCTGATGGTGGCGGGATTCGATCGCTACTACCAGATCGCCAAGTGCTTCCGCGACGAAGACCTGCGCGCCGACCGCCAGCCGGAATTCACCCAGATCGACATCGAGACCAGCTTCCTCGAGGAGGCGGACATCATCGCCATCACCGAGGGCATGATCCGCAAGC
>DGBM01000140.1 GCA_002384765.1 Demequinaceae bacterium UBA4004 | reverse complement strand
CTTTCCGAGAACGACCCGTGCATCAACGCCCAAGCAGGCACGGCCGCCGTCAAGATCCCTTCGACCAGGGCGACGGCCCCGGTGAGGGCCCCGAGGCGCGACCGGTCGAGGCCCAGCAGAAGGAAGAAGAGCAACCAGAGTCCAGCCCACGCCATCCAGATGACCCCGAACACGGGAGCGTTGTCTCTGAAGTTGAGGATCGCGTACCCCACGGCCGCGACCGCGACGAAGAGCGAGAACCACCCGAGGCCATGACCGGGGAGGTCAGCTAGGGCATTGATGCCCACCCAGAGGTAGGTGAAGCCGAACAGGTACAGTCCAGCCGCAGCCGCGACGACGGACTCGTCGCCGCCCGATGTCACGATGAGGTAGGTCGGGGTGAAGATCTGCATCGCTCCGACGAACAGGTTGAGTGGGGCGGCCCCTCGTGGCGAGACCCCGCCCAACAGCATGACGCCATTGACGATGAGGACGGCGCCGACGTAGAAGAGTCCGACGTTGGACATTGAAATTCACCTCCTGGTGTCCCGGTGGCCGATCGCGACTGGCGATGGGCCACCGGGACAAACGAGATCACTCGGGCTTGGGCAGGATGTCTTTGTCGAAGATGTCCAGCGGGACCTTGAGGACGACAGCCGCGTTCGGGATGTCGACGATCCCACCGACGTGCATCTCGCAAGGAGCGACCGAGATGATCGTGTACGCCTGCTCCGGGGTGTACCCGAACTTCCCGAGGTACTCGATCGCCTGCTCGAGGGCCTGGACCGCGGCCATCGTGGTGTCGAGGTACTTCTGGTCCGATCCGTTGGCCGAGAGACCGGTGAACGAGAGGTACCGGGTCCCGAACTGCGGGTCGAAGGGAGACGGTCGGAACATGGGCGTGCGGACGCCGTAGCGGGCCATGCCGTCCTTGACGACGCCGAACCGGTACCAGCCGACGCCATCCATCTCAATGGCGTTCCAGGTGACCTCCCCGTCCCCTTCGGCGAAGTGGAAGTCGCCGGAGGAGAAGAGTGCTCCGTCCACGAAGACCGGGTAGTAAACGCGTGATCCTCTCGAGAGGTTCTTGATGTCCATGTTCCCGCCGTTCTCACGAGGCGGGATGGTCCGCGCGGCTGTTTCGGCGACCCGGCGCCAGTCGTCACCCTCGAGATCTCTGAGCACCGCTTGGTCGATCGCGTCCGCCCGGGGCCCGGCGAGCCCGTCGGCAATGAGCGGGTCCTCGCGGTCATTCCAGATCTTGAGCAACTCGTGGGACGGCGCGACGCCCATGATCCCGGGGTGGCTGATGGCCGGGATCTCGACTCCTGGGATCTGGCGGCTCGTGGCATAGGTGCCGTGCAGATCCCAGACCGTCTTGTACCCCTCCGGGAACGAGGACGCGAGCGGCCCGCCCATGCCGGGGAGGATGTTCGAGTAACCGACCCCCGACAGCGGTTGTACGTCGAGGACGTCGACGACCAGCAGGTCGCCGGCCTTGACACCGTCGACGCGCACCGGACCGGTCAGTGGGTGTGTGCGCGTCAGGTCGAAGCTGTGGATGTCGCCATCGTCATCGACGTCCTGCAACTGGTAGTCGTCGTAGCCCCCTGTCTCGAGGATCAGCTCGTCACCGATGCCGACCTCCACCAGTGGCGGAATGTCCGGATGCCACCTGTTGTGACCGAGGTGCTTCTGCTCAGCCAGCGGGACACCGACCTCGCAGCTGAACCTCTTGACTCCCAGATCCCGCGTCTTGAAGCGGGAGACGCCCGAACGAGTGAAGTCCGTGTCGTCAGTCATGACGTGCCTCCTTGTCGAGTAGGTGGCACCAAAGTACTTCCACATGGAAATAAGTCAAGAGATCTTTTCAAGGAGCGCCGCCAGGGTCGCGGCCTCCCAGTCCGCGAGTGCGCCTAACTTGGGGTCCAAGGCCTCCGAGATCCGAGATGCAGCCTGACCGTGCCAGACGCGCCCGCGCTCGGTCACGCCGACCAGAACTCGGCGACGGTCCATGCCATCGAGGGTCCGGTGGACCAACGCACGGTCAACCAAGCCATCAATGATCCTTGTCAGACTCGCCGCAGGTATCCCCAATGACGAACTGAGTTCACTCATCGTGCGCCCCTCGCTCCCTCGCGCCAAGGCATTGACGACCTGCCACTGCGGCACGCCGAGGCCCTTCTCAGTCAGGGCGGAGGCTATTGACCTCTGGAGCGTTCCCGAGAGGCTCAGGACACGACTGGCCAGTTCGTCGGGAGGCAGCAGGCGGCCTCCCGACGAACTGCCCTTGACGGCATCGCGCTTCCCCTGCATACTCCCCAACTATTCCATATGAGAGCGTCTCCCCCCTCGTCGACCCCTACGGAGGCCGCATGGAGCCCCTCCGGATCGGTCTTGCCATCCCCCTTCAGGGGCCAGCGGGCATTTTTGGCCCATCATGCGAGGCTGCAGCTGCACTGGCGGTCGCCCAGCTCAACGAGCGTTCCGGGATCCTTGGCAGGCACGTTGAGCTCGACGTGGTGGACGCCGGAGCTCCGATAGAAACCTTCTGCGACCTCACGACGAAGAAGGTCCGTTCGGGGGAGCTGCACGCCGTTGTGGGCTGGCACATCTCGTCGGTTCGTCAGCACATTGCCCCGGTCCTCGCTCACCATGACGTCCCCTACGTTTACACCTCCCTGCATGAAGGGGCTGGCCAAGAAGAGGTTCTGTGCTCGGGCGAGACACCAGCCCTGCAGGTCCTGCCCGGCCTGCGATGGCTGAGGGAACAGATGGGTATCCGGCGGTGGGCCGTCGTGGGCGCCGACTACGTGTGGCCCCGCCGCACCATGGGCGCCATCCGGCACTTCGCCTCTCTTGCTGGCATCGAGATCGTCCACGAGGAGACGGTGGCCTACGGCAACCGTGACTTCCGGGCAGTCTTGGGCCGCATAGCCGAAACACACGCGGAGGGGGTGGTCATGCTCCTCGTCGGACGAGACGCGGTGCTCTTCAACCGTCAGTTCGGGACCCAAGGACTGCACGAGCGGCTGCTGCGGTTCACGCCGCTGATGGAGGAAAACATGCTCCTCGCGTCCGGGGCGACCGCCACCCGCAACCTCTTCGTCGCGGCCGCGTACTTCAACACGCTCGCAACCGCTTCCGCACTCAACTTCGGGGGTTCGTACGCCGCTCGCTTCGGCTCGGCCGCGCCAGCACTGAACAACGCCGGGGAATCCTGCTACGAAGGCATTCTCGCGCTGGCTGCCTGCGCCGATGCGGCCGCCAGCCCGAACGCGAAGGCGATGCTGGCGAGGGTGGCGGACGCCGGGGTGACGTACGAAGGTCCGCGCGGGACCGTCCGGATCGGGCGGGGCGAATCTCAGCAGGCGGTGCACATCGCCAGCGCCGATGACAACGAGTTCACCGTCTTGGGGGCCCTGCCAGGTCGACCTCTCGCCGGCTGATGGTGGGAGGCGCATGTGCACGACCTGCCGCCCTCGTGGGACGTTCATGACGCGAAGGAGCCACCAAGGGTCGCTGTTCTTGTCGTGACGTGTTCCAGTCGTCATGGCGCAGTTACGGGCGCGGTCGCTGGCAGCGGTCTACTCCCGAGACGAGACAGAGCCTCGATTGAGCGAGGCCTGGATCTTCGCACCGTGGACGGTATGAACTCTGAGACCCGTCCCGACCCCTTGCACTCCGCCGACCTCCGCCATCTGTCTCCCCGAGCGCGGGACGAGCGGTCCGGTTCGGCCTGTAGCCTCCCCTCGGGGGTTTCCTGCCCGATTCTTCCCAGCTTTTCCGCACCAAAGTTCCAACTAAACTCCCCATCC
>DGBM01000076.1 GCA_002384765.1 Demequinaceae bacterium UBA4004 | reverse complement strand
TGGCCATGAGCTTGGCGCTCGCGAAGGTGTCGACGTTCCTCACCAGGTCGATCCCCGACCCGCCCGGCCCCCCCGGGTTGATAAGTAGCGATCCGACTCGCTTGTCCGGGTTGTCGGCGGGCCGCCGGGAGAGCGCCAAGGAGACGGTCTCGCCGTGGGGCACCGACCAGTCGAGCGGCACGTCGATGCTCGCGCACTCCAGGTCGCCACACGTGATCCAGTCCACCGTCTGCTGGTACACGGCCGAAGCCTCGGGATTCGCCGGCGGCCCGCTGGGGGTCGGACCCGGCGCGTTGGCGGTGAGGGGCGTCGGCTCCGTCGGCGCCTGCGCCCACGGGAACACCGAGCAGCTGGCGAGCGCGAGAACGGCGGCCACCACGAGGACGATGCGTTTCATACGTCGAGGGTAGGCGGTCGTGGCCGGGCCAGGGTGCACCGTGCACGCCNNTTCCGGCGCGGCGTGCAGAGGTGGCTAGTTCCGCGGCCGCAGCGCCAGGATCATGGCCTCGATCGCGAGCAGCGGATGCACATTCGCGGCAAGCCGCTCCTTCGCGGTGCCCAGCGCGTCGATGCGCGCCATCGTTCCCGGCAGGTCCGTGCGGGCGGCCAGCTCCCTGATGCGACCCTCGTGAGCAATGTTGGTGAGCTCAGTGTCGGCGCCCAACTGCACGGCCGCCACGTCGCGGTACAGGGACATGAGGTCCGTCATCGCCCGGTCCAGCACGTCGCGCTTGTGGCGCGTGGCGCGGCGCTTCTGGTCCTCCTCGAGCTCCCTCACCTGCGCGCGCAGCGCCGGCGGGATGGTGCCCGTCTCCGCTCCCAGCACCGCCAGCAACTCCGCCTTCTCGGCGGCGTCGCGCTCCTCGGTGGCCGCGGCGGCATCGTCCTCGGCGACCTTCACCAGGTCTGCGGCGGCCAACACCGCGTCTCCCACTCCCCGCACTTCGGTCGCGAGCGCAAGCACCTGGTCGCGCCTGGCCCTCGCCTTCGGGTCGCGCGCGAGCCTGCGTGCGATGCCGATGTGGCTCTGGGCGGCCAGGGCGCATTCGTGCGCCAGGGCGGGCTCCACCCCGTCGCGTTCCACGAGTAGCCGGGCCACCACGTCGGCCGGTGGGGTGCGCAACGCGACCACGCGGCTGCGGGAGCGGATGGTCACCGAGACGTCATGGGCGTGCGGAGCGCACAGCAGCCACACGGTGCGCGGCGGCGGCTCCTCGATGGCCTTGAGCAGCACGTTCGAGGTGCGCTCCGTCATGCGGTCCGCATCCTCGATGATGATGACGCGCCAGCGGCCCTCGCTTGGAGCCCGCTGCGCGAGCATGGACAGGTCCCTCACCTCGTCGATGCCGATGGTGACCTTCTCGGTCGCCAGCAGGGTGACGTCCGCGTGAGCCGCCGTGAGCGCGGTCTTGCACGCTTTGCACTCGCCGCAGCCGCCGTTCTTGCACTGCAGCGCCGCCGCGAAGGCGCGCGCGGCGTGGGACCGGCCCGATCCAGGTGGGCCCGTGATCAGCCACGCGTGGGTCATCGCGACCGGGCGGTCCACGGCGGCGCGCAACTGCGCGATTTGGGCGTCCTGGCCCACCACCTCCGCCCACACCCCTGGCAAGGCGACGCTTGCCTCCGGGGGCGCCGCGGACGGCGCGGACGATGCGGCGGCCGTCACGGGGTTCCCCACGGCTCCACGCCGGGAGAGTCAGCGTCAAAGCCGCTGGTTCCGCCTACTCGCTGCAACGCCGCGGCGACCCGGGAACGAACGTCGGCCGCGACGTCGGCGATGGGACGGGAGGCATCGACCACGGCGTACCGCTGCGGCGCGAGCTTGGCGCGATCCAGAAAGCCCTGCCTGATGCGGGCCGCGTGGGCAACCGTCTCGCGCTCGACGCGGTCCAGATCGCGGGCCATGCGCTCCGCGAGCGGCTCCATGTCCAACACCACCGTCAGGTCGGGAAGAGCCCCCTCGGTCGCCCACAGGGAGATGCGCTCGACCATGTCGCCTAGGCCGCGCGCCACACCCTGATACACCACCGACGAATCGAGGTAACGGTCCTGGACCACCACCTCGCCGCGCTCGAGCGCCGGACGCACTACCGTCGCGACGTGATGGCCGCGGTCCGCCGCATACAGCAGGGCCTCCGCGTGAGGCTCGACGTGTTCGCCGTGCATCACGGCCTGGCGCAGTTCCCTGCCAAGATCGGTGCCGCCGGGCTCGCGCGTGGTGACCACGGTGCGGGGGCCGGCATCGGCCGTGCGAAGCCACTCGGACAGCAAGGCAATCTGCGTGGACTTGCCCACGCCGTCGCCACCTTCGAAGACAATCCAGAACCCGCCACCAACCATGCGCCTACGGTACCGGCAAGCGCCGACGCGACGTGGCCGGCGGTCNNCGCGGCGAAGGCTCTACCGCTCGTTCGGGTAGCGCACGCCAATCTGTGCGCGCACCAGATCCATCAGCGCCATCACCTCACGCGTGGCCTTCCACGGCATGATCGGACTCTCGGTGAGACCAGCGGCAATGCCCCTGGCCACCTCGGCCGCCTCAAACTGGAAGCCGTTCTCGACGCTGCCGTCAAACTCACGGATGGTCACATCGTCCTTGACCACGCGAATGGTGGTGGGCGTGTAGAACCAGCCGTCCACCTCAATGCGGCCCTTGGTGCCGATGATCTGGGCGGTGTTGGCGGACTTGGACACCATGGAGGTGTGAAGTAGTGCCTGCGCGTTCGGGTAGTCGAAGATCATGGCGACCTGGTTGTCCACGCCTCCATCGGAGAGCTGACCGACCGACGTCACCGAGGTAGGAACGCCCAGGAACGTGTGCGCGAAGGAGATCGGGTAGACGCCCAGGTCCAGCAGCGCACCGCCCGCGAGGTCCGCGCGGGCCATGCGAGGCACGTGCGTCAGCTGTTGGCCGTGGTCGGCGATCACGCAGGTGACCTCGCCGATCTCGCCAGCCGCGATGGCGGAACGAAGTTCGTACACGTGCGGCAGGTGGCGCGTCCACATGGCCTCCATGACAAACACTCCGGCCTCTTCGGCAGCCGCAAGAATGGCGTCGGTCTGGAGGGAGTTCTGCGCGAAAGACTTCTCTACCAACGCGTGCTTGCCCGCCTTGATCGCAAGGATCGCGGGCTCGTGGTGGTTGTTGTGCGTGGTCGCCACGTAGACGGCGTCCACGTCCTCGCGCGCCACCAACTCCTCGTAGGAATGGTAGGCGTCGCCAGCATCGTGCGCCGTGGCGAACTCTTGTGCCTTCTCGAGCGAGGACGCCGAGGCGACCGCCACGACCGAGGACGAGGTGTAGTCCTTCACGGCTTCGGCGAACTTGGCGGCAATCCCGCCAGCTCCGAGGATTCCCCACCGAATCGAGGGTGCTGTCATGGGATCTGGTGCGCTCATCCCGCCACCATATCTGACACGGGGTGGGCCGCGTCCCCGACCGGGCCCTGGGTCAGGCAGTCCCGCGGGTCGCGGCACAGCGACCCTTCCCGCCGCTGAGTGCTGTCGCTGACACGAACCTGACGGGGGTTGCGGCGCGTCGCCCGCAGCACACCGCATGGGACCCCGTCCACGGACTGACTGTCGCGTGGGCACCGCAGATCAACATTCACCGACCGAGTTGTGCGTGGCCAGAAAGGTGGATGTCGATTCGCGGTGCTGGCGCGACGCTGGCTGACCCCGCGGGGTCATTTCCGATGACCCAGCATCCATGCGAGTCGCCGGTCGAGATCCCTGCGCGGCTCCTTGCCCACGATCTGGGCAACCTGCCGCGCCACCGCCGCTAGATCCCCCCTCACCTCGTGCGAAGTGAACCGCATGACCGGCTTGCCGCGTGCCAACATCCCTCGGTCTCGCGCCCGATCGCGCTCGAATGCCTCGCGGCCCTGGTGGTACTCCCAACCATCGACTTCCACCGCGACGGCGTCCTCCACCACAAAGTCGACCCGGCCGACTCCACGCACGACGACTTGCTCCTGCACGGCCATTCCGGCCGCCGCCAACCCCGCCCGGGCCACCGTCTCCAGGGGCGACTCCGCCGCACTGGAAGCCATGCGCCTCAGCCATGCGCGGCGCCGCGCAGTCCCAGCACCAAAGTGCGCCACATCACCGGGCAAGAGCAGTTGGCTGTGCAACGCCGCGTCGACCAGAACGAGTTGCTCGACCGGCGTGGTGCACCACGCGGCCTGATCTATAGCACTCGTGACCGGAACCCAAACGCTGCCCGGCAACGGCCAGGAGGTGCGATGGAGGGTCACCTCAGCCAACTCGCCCGGGTCGCGTCGCGACGCGGAACGGTGGCGCGGCACCACCAGGTGGGTGCTGTTGTGCCTGCCCCACAATGGCAGGCCCCAGTGGTCACACGCGGAGACGCATCCGATCTGCGCTCTGAATAGGGTCGCCAAGGCGACTTCCCGTGCGGCCCATGGCAACGCATAGGTCCCGTGGCCGACCGCGAGCACCCGCTCTTCTTTGACGGCGCGCGCCATCGAGCGCTCCGGCACACCCGCTCGCAAGAGGTCGGAGCGTCGCGCCGCTCCTCCGGCCTCATCAAGGGCTCGTAGCAAGTCCACGGGCCCACCGTGCCCGGCCGTGAGGCCTGACGGGGGATCTGGGCGGGATCTGTGGATAGTGGGGGCGTCGCGTGAGCACCGCCTATCGACATTGTCCGGCCGCACTGTGCGGGGACCACCCAGCGAGTGTCGATTCGCGGTGCTGGCGCGACGCTCGCGACCTTGGCCGACGCTGGCGACCTTAACTGGTGCTGGCGACCTTAACTGGTGCTGGTGCGACGCTCGCGGGGTCGTCCCGCACGCTGGCGGGGTCAGAGCGCAATCTGTGGATAGTGGGGGCGTCGCGTGAGCACCGCCTATCGACATTGTCCGGCCGCACTGTGCGGGGACCACCCAGCGAGTGTCGATTGGCGGTGCTGGCGCGACGCTCACGACCCT
>DGBM01000171.1:4546-5939 GCA_002384765.1 Demequinaceae bacterium UBA4004 | reverse complement strand
AGCTCCTCGCCGGGCGCGATGCCAGCGGCGACCATCTGCGCAGCGAGTCCGGCGGCGTCACCGAGCCCGAACGCGGTGCCCTTTACAGAGGTGAGTGCCGAGTCCATGATGGTCTCGACCGCCCCCGCCTCGTGCCCGAGGCCGCGGAGTTTGCCTTGGGCCGTGTCGATCGCGGTAATGCGATCCCAACCCTTGAACAAGACCGCACCAAGCCCGGCAGCGCCCGCCGACGCAGCGAGACCCTTCATGGTGATGCCGAGGCCGTTGAAGCGAGCGTCCACCTGATCGGCGATAGACGCAGTCTCGGCCAGTGTCCGCTTTGGGGCATCGGAGACCGTGAGCGCCCGCCCCTTGTCGGACGCCGACTGAAGCGAGACGCCGTAATCCCGCGTGGTGGAGTTGAGGCGCACAATCTTCGACTGCGCCGCATTCGACACGTCGAGCTTGCGACCCACGTCCGAGGCAGCCTTCAGCGACACCCCGTAGTCGCGGGTCGTCGAGTTCAGCTGGAAGAGCTTCTTCCCAGGGGCGTCTGAGACGTCCATCTTGCGGCCAGCATCGGTTGCCTTCTTGATGCCATCACCGAGATCCGACGCGCTTTTCTTCGCGTCGTCCATTCGCTGCTTCGGGGCGGTAGGGAAGTCGAATTTGGCGCTCTTCCCAATCTTCGATACCGAGGCGTCGAGATCATCGGCAGCCTGCCGGGTCTTCTCGAACTCTGAGCGCGCCTTAGCGAGCTGCGTCTCGAACTTCCCGGTATCGAGTTCGAGGCGGGCAACGAGGCGTCCAACTTCAAGGGCCATGGCGAGTCTCCAGCGGGTGGGCAGCGGGATGCTGCTCGGGCTGGGGGACGCCTGGTCTCCCCGATATGGAATCCCCTCGCACGGGGTACGCCGGGCACCTGGCCTCGGCGGTGAGTGTGTGTCGCTATCTAGGCAACAGAATCGAGATTGGGTTCAAGAAGGAACCCGTATTCGTCGAGTTCTCCACTCCCATAAGTGGGTGTGTCATGTGTGTCATGTGTGTCAAACGGGTGGGTCGAACGGTCGGTTGACACACTCGACACACTTGACACACTCGAATAGTGACCACGTGAAGGGCGAGTGATGCGTCCTGAGTTGTACAGACGGTTGAGGTAGGTGTTGGCCCTGTCGATGCCCAGCGCCTCATTCACTGTCGCGGCGTTAACCGGCGTCGAGGACGAGTTGACGAACTCCAGAACGCGCGCTGAGAGGTCTCCGATGTTGTCCGTGTCACGGGCTTCCTGCGCTCGTCGAGCAGCGTCGGCCAGGTCCGCTCCAGACAGTGACCAAGCACCGTCGGTGACAACGACGGCGTACTCGGCTTCCTCCACGTCGCGACCGGTGACGCGAATGATCCCATCGTCCTCGTT
>DGBM01000171.1:0-4538 GCA_002384765.1 Demequinaceae bacterium UBA4004 | reverse complement strand
GGCGGCATCACCTTGCCCAGCGTGTCGAGCACAACGAGGGGCTTGGCGTCGGAGTGCTGCGACACCCATGCACGAATAAGGTCGGTAACCGGGACCGGCGGCACCTGAGTCACGTGGTGAAAGTCGTGGGGGATAGCGCCGCCACTGAGCAGCTTGCGGCACCGCTTCTGGAGGCGCTTGTCCCCGTCCTCCAATGCGAGGTAGAGCACTGGCCTGGCGTCGACCTCGATGCCTCCGAGGACGGTGCCGCCCTTGGCTACGGCGAGCGCGATACCAAGGACGGCCCACGACTTGCCGGCCTTTGGCGGGCCGGTGAGCAGGCCGAATCCCTCAGGGATGAGGGACGGGACCGCCCACTCGGTTTCGGCGAACGTCTGCTCGTCGAGCCAGTCGCCCGTGCGGACAAGATCGAGCACGGAGAACTCGTTCCGCTCATCGTGCAGGTCGCTCACGCGGACACCACCATCTTCAGGTCAGGACGACTGACAGGTTCACCGATTCGGCCTTTGGCCGCGTCCAGCCGGTCGCACAGACTGCCGTAGGCGCGCCAGTACGCCCGCATGGCGTCTCGTCGCTCGTCCGGCGGCATGAGGCCTACCTGATCGGCCATCGCGGCGTGTGAGGCGATTAGGCGGCACTCCGCACGGTCCAGCAACGAGACAGCCAACGCCCGCGCCTGGAGCACGTCGACCCTGCGGGTGAGCAGTTCAGCNNAGTAGCGCCTCGCCGGACTCTCCGTCCGCGGCGCACGCAATACGGGCGCTGTAGATGGCCCGGTTGATGGGGCAGGCGAAGTCCTCAGCGAGGACGTGGGCGTTCACCTCCAACGCGGCACGGTTGGGGGAGTCCCGGTTGATGAGCGCGGCGAGTAGGTCAAGCTCAGCCGGCTCGATGGGAGGAACCTCGGGGGTCATGTTTCCTCTGTTCCGCACCCGCATAGTCATGTATGGTGGATGCACACGTGGTTGTGGTGCCGCCTCTTACGCCTGGCAGGGCTGAGGCGGCATCGCCGTTTCTGGCGAGTAGAGAAGAAGCCGATAGTTCTCCTTGTCAGATGGGCGAGGGCTCGAAAAGCCGAGGAACGTCATCCCGGCGGATCACAGTGCGTCCGTGGAGGTCCCGGAACCTCTGCACATCCGACTTTTCGAGCCATCGCCACACAGTTCGCTCTGTCCTGCCCGTCTCGGCAGCCAACTCGGCTACCGAGACGAACTCCGCTGGGGCGCTGGTCGTTAACATGTCAGGATTATTTCACGCCGGGTGGGGTGAGAGACTTAATCGCAGGTCAGAGCCGCTTTCGGCTCCACGCGGCATCGACAGCCCGCAGCAACGCTCCCGCTAGCGCCAGAGCCTGACCCGGCTCAAAGTCGATCTGCACGAACTCGCAGGGCCTGGTGGACTCGTCCACTAGACCGATCCCAATGAAGTCGTGACCGTGTCCAAGCTCGTCGACCTCGCCAAGGAGGGCCTGGACGTGGACGACAAGGTCGCCGACCACCTCGGCGAAGCCGCAGTCGGACGGGTCGACAGCGAGGGTTGTTGCCGCAGTGCGGAAGGTTCCGAAATCGAGTTGGTCGGACTCGGTGAAGCTCGTAGACATTGCGTACTCCTTATGAGTAGGTGATACGGGTGGGGGGTATGTTCGGTCGCCCTCCCCGTCATCGTTGCGGGGAGGGGTGCGGTTTCCTTCCAGCGGTGCCCTGGCAGGGGCGTCTAGGGGTTCTCTGCGACTGCCCGGATGATCCCGAGGGCTGCACTCTCGATCACCTGGACGAAATGGGTTCCGTCCTGTGGGTCGATACCGCCCAGCCGAGTACCTTCGTCGTCCTCGAAGGTGATGATGTAGCGCTCGGCGTCGTAGGGGTGCCAACTGACGTACAGGTCCCCACCCCGTGTCGACTTGATCGGTGAACCGCGCCATCCGTCTTCCGCGTGGGTCGACTTTGCCAACTCATCCATCACACGGTTCGTCGCCGCAGCGAGCGAACCGCCGTACTCGCCTGCAATCTCAATCCGGCAGTCATCCTCCCCGTCGGCGCGAAACCCGATGGCAAGATTGAGAGTGCCGTCCATCTCCCGCAGGGCGAGCCAGGTGATCTCTGTCCACTTCTCCGTGACAACGTCGAAGTACGTGCCTGCGGTACCTGACTCATCCCAGGTGTTGAGGGCCTGGCCCACAACTTCGCTGTAGTCGCTCATGATTCCTTCTCCTCGCTCGTACGGGCGTTGTCGCCCTGTTTCGCCTTCTCCAGTGCCCGCATGAAGCCGGTCATCATCTCCTGCGCCTCGGCCACCGTCAGCCTCGAACGGGCTGCAATGCGCTCAATGTCGGTGTTCATGCGGCGCTCCTGGTGGAGGTGCGGAGTCCCGCCTCGATCCACGCGTCCACGTCGGCGCGGCGGTACCGGATGAAGCGGCCGGCGCGGAAGAACTTCGGGCCGGAGCCGTTCATCCGCATCACCGCCAGCTTCTGCTTGTCCACGCCAAGCTCATCCGCAAGTTCCTCTGGGCTCATCAAGGGCGCGCTCTTGGCACTCATTGTGTTACCTCCCGCAGATCATGCAGTCCGGCACGCGGTTATGCCGTGGATTCCTGCAACATCGAGTTGAACTATGCCTGCTTGAGTGGCATCACGCAACACCCCAGCCAAATCTCCCACATCGTGGGAATCTGCGTCCAGCAGTGAGGCCAATCGGTCGTACTCCGACTAATATGCGTGGAATGACGCAATGGGGAACCGAAACCGTCGAGCGAATCGCTGCCGAGGTCCGCAAACGACGGCAACTGTGGGGCTTATCAGCCCAAGCGCTCGCCGACCGCACGAAAGAACTCGGCCACGAGGTATCCCGCAACACCATCAGCGACCTAGAAAACGGCCGCCGCGGCGAACGGCTCATGCTCGTAGACGCACTGATCCTCGCCGCAGCACTCGATCTGCCGCTCGGGCGACTCGTCTACCCGGACCAGCCGCACGGCCTCGTCGAAGCGCTACCCGGCAAGTACGGCACCTCCGTCTCCGCCGCCGACTGGATGGGGCGGGGGAACAGCATCGTGGACCTCGACGGTGGCACTGTATGGCCCGACATATTCGTCCAAGCACACGTCGACTACGGCAGGGGCTTCGTCCTCCAGGACGCACTTTTGGACATCGAAGGGGACTGGGCCGTCCTCAACGGTGACGCCTACAGCCTCAGCGACGCCGGCCGCGAAGTCGTCCTCAATCGTTTCGCGGAGAAGAACCGACGCGTCGCGAAAGTGCTAGCCCTACTCGCCGACGCAGACGTCAACATCTCCGACGACTACCTCAAGGCCCGCCACTACGACGAAGGGCTCGGCCGTGGGTAGGCGGCGGCTCGAAGTGGGGGAGACCGGCACCATCAACTTCACCCGCCTCGACCGCGACCGTAAAGGCGACGGAATCGCCCGCTGCCGCGTCCGCTGCCTCGACGGCAAACTCCGCCAAGTCGAAACGTACGGGCCATCCAAGACGCAAGCCATCGTCAACCTGCTCGAACGCGCCCAGCAGATCAGCGGCGACCACGCACCCAACATCGGCCCCAACACGCCCCTGAACGAGGCCGTCACCGCCTGGCTCGAAGAACGCGAACAGGCCGACGACCTACGGCCCACCAGCCTCAACCTGTACCGCCACACCCTCACCGACCTCGACCCCACCAACGGCGGCATCGGGGCGCTCACCATCCGCGAATGCACACCAGGCCGCGTACAGGGCTGGCTACGCGACATGGCCACCCAACACCCCGCCAAAGCCAAGCGCACCCGCGTCGTCCTCGCCGGCGCATTCGGACTCGCACGACGACACGGCGCACTAGAAGGGAAAGCGTCCCCCCTCGACGGCCTCACCCTCCCCAAGGTGGCACGCACCCCAGTACGGGCAGCCACCGTCGACGAGGTGCACGAAATCCGCAAGCGGGCACGCAACTGGGTCGCAGGACTCGACAGGCCCAAAGGCGGCAAGCCCCGCAGCACCAACACCATCGCCATCGTCGACGTACTCGCCGCAACCGGGGCACGAATCGGGGAAGTGCTGGCCATCCGCCGCGCCGACATCGACCTCACCGTCCGGCCCACACGCATCACCATCAACGGCACCCTCGTCCCCGACGGCGGCGGCTGGACCCGCCAGGCAGTCACCAAGACCGACGCAGGCTGGCGCACCGTCGCAGTCCCCGAATGGTGCCGCCAATCGCTCCTACAGGCCATCGCAGCCGCACCCCACAACCCCGACGGGCTGATCTTCCCCAGCGAGGCAGGAACCCCACTCAGCCCCTCCAACGTGCGACGACGGTGGCGCGCACTCCGCGGCGACGACCTCGCCTGGTGCACACCCAAAAGCCTCCGCAAGGCAGTCGCCACAGCCCTCGCCGACGAATACGGGGCAGACGCCGCAGCATCCCAGCTCGGCCACGCCTCATCCGGAATAACACGAACCCACTACATCGAACGGGCATCCGTGGCCGGCGACTTCACCGCCACCCTCGACGCCTTCGGAAATGAAACTGCTGGATAAGTGCTGG
>DGBM01000207.1:2119-4126 GCA_002384765.1 Demequinaceae bacterium UBA4004 | reverse complement strand
GAAGGTCGACGCGATGACCTCTCCTTTGACCGTGCGCTGCATGTCCGTCACCTCTTCAGGTCGCTCGTCCACGAGCACCACCATGAGGTGGACCTCGGGGTTGTTGACCGCGATCGCGTTCGCGATCGACTGCAGCACCAGAGTCTTACCGGCCTTGGGGGGCGAGACGATCAGTCCACGCTGGCCCTTACCAATCGGTGAGACCAGGTCGATCACGCGATTCGTGAGGTTGCGAGAATCCGTCTCGAGGTGGAGGCGCGTCTGCGGATACAGAGGAGTCAGGTCGCCGAAACTGGGACGAGTCTTAGCCTCTTCCGGCGTCATGCCGTTGACCGCGTCGATGCGCGCCAACGCGTTGAACTTCTGACGCTGGCCACGCTCCCCCGCACGCGGAAGTCGGGCCGCGCCGGTGACGGCGTCACCCTTGCGCATGCCGTACGTGCGCACCTGGTTCATGGAGACGTAGACATCGGTCTTGCCGGGCAGGTANNACCGGGGTCAATTCCTCGTCGTCCCTCACATCGTCCTCGTCGTAGGACTCGGCGGGACCGGTGCTCATCCCCTGCTGGCTATCGCGGCCACGTCCGCGGCTGCGGCCGCGTCCCCGGCGTCTGCGGCCCGAACGATCGTCGTCGTCCTGGTTCGAGTTGTTCTGCGAGGTGTCGTTACCGCCCCGGTTGCGGTCATTGCCGCCACCCTGGTTGCCATCGTTGCCACCCTGGTTGCGGTCATTGCCGCCCCGGTTACGGTCGCTGCTTCCACGCTGGTTGCGGTTGCCACCTTGGTTGCGGTCATTGCCGCCGCCCTGGCGGTCGTTACCGTCGTGGCTCGACTCGCCGGTGGCCGCGATGGCGACTGCCTCCTTGGCTCGGCGCGCGCGCTCTGCGGCGGACTCGGCGGACTCGCCCCCGCCACCGGCGTCGCGCTTGTCCGCGGTGTGAGTCTCGCCCCTGTCGTAGCTTGAGTTCTCCCCCGGCTTATCAGCGTGCTTGTCCGAGTCGTTGTCCGCAGTGTCGGCCGGACTCAAATCTTTTTCTGTGCGGGAGGGGGCTACCCCACCGTTGTTGATAGCGGCGACAAGGTCGCTCTTCTTCATCTTTGCCACGCCAGCCACGCCGAGTTCGGAGGCAAGAGCCTGCAGCTGCGGAAGCTTCATGGCGGTGAGGGCCGCATTGGTGTTGCCGGCCACGCTTGTGTCAGTCACTAGATTCCTTTCCTCGCACGAGCCACGGTGGCTCCAGAGGTGCGAGTTGCCCACGTGCGCGCCATGGTGCGGGAACGTCGTCGTACACGACGCGCTATACGTGGAATGTCGCTCGCCGGGGCACTTGGGTCCGTCCGGGGAGCACTCAGAGCGTAGCACCGGCGTTGGCACCTGTGCAAAGACACCGGCTACGCGCGCATCTTGACATGAGTCACCAGGGACACCTCCAGCGAAGTTGACAGCGGCCCGTCCCGTTGCGCACCGTGGAAACGCAGATAGTGCACCACTACCATCCGCGGTTCGGGAGCGGACGTCCGCCGCGGTCGATGTCAAGGGAGTTCACATGACCATTCGCCCAGCCATCGTGAGGATCGTCGACATCCTGTTTTCGATCGTCGGGATCTTCCTGTTGCTACGCTTCGCCCTGAAGTTGTTTGGCGCCAACGCGGGTGTCGGCTTCGTGTCCTGGCTCTACGAGATGACCGCGGTACTTCTGGAGCCCTTCCGCGGCATCTTTCCCACGACGACCTTCGAGAATCAGTACGTGCTGGAATTCTCCACACTCTTCGCGATCCTGGCGTACGGCCTCGCGTACGCCCTCATTGTCGCGTTGCTCGACGCGTTGACCCCCACGCCCAGGCGCACGGACACGAACCCGACCTCGCGAGACACGACGCCGTCCTAGGACTTCGATGGGCGCAGCGCTTCGCCAACCGCGAGGCCGCGGGCGCCAAAGCCTCGCCGTGAGGCCACACCGCCTGGGGTGCGCTCCCTAGGCGGTGTCCTCGCCCGCATGCGGGGGC
>DGBM01000207.1:0-2061 GCA_002384765.1 Demequinaceae bacterium UBA4004 | reverse complement strand
CCGGTGGGCGATCACAAAGCTGGTGCGATCCTTGCGCAGCTGCTCCATGGCGTGCTGGACCAGGAGCTCGGTGCGCGTGTCCACCGAGCTGGTCGCCTCGTCCAGGATGAGCACGCTGGGGCGGGCAACGAATGCCCTCGCGATCGTGATGAGCTGCCGCTCTCCCGCTGACAGGGCGCCCGAGTCATCGTCGACGACCGTGTCGTAGCCGTCGGGCAGGGAGTGGACGAACCTGTCGACGTACGCCATGCGGGCCGCGTCGAGAATCTCCTCCTCCGTCGCTGAGGGACGGCCGTAGGCGATGTTGTCCCGGATGGTTCCGCCGAACAGCCACGCATCCTGGAGCACCATGCCGGTGCGCGAGCGCAGGTCGTCGCGCGTCATGTGCGCCGTGTCGACGCCGTCGAGCAGGATGCGTCCGCCGTCCAACTCGTAGAAGCGCATGACCAGGTTCACGAGCGTCGTCTTGCCGGCCCCCGTGGGGCCCACGATCGCGACCGTCTTGCCCGGCTCGACCGTCAACGACAGGTGGTCGATGAGCGGCTCGTCCTCCTTGTAGCGGAAGTTGACGTCCTCGAACTCGAGCCGACCATGGAAGTCGGCCGGGGTGACGGGCTCGGCCGCGTCGGGCGTCTGATCGTCTGCGTCAAGGAGTTCGAAGACCCGCTCGGCGCTCGCCACGCCGGACTGCAGCAGGTTGGCCATGGAACCCAACTGGCTGAGCGGCTGCTGGAACTGTCGCGAGTACTGGATGAACGCCTGGACGTCGCCCAGGGGCAGGTTGCCGCTGGCGACCTTGAGCCCTCCGACCACGGCAATGCCGACATACACCAGGTTTCCCACGAACATGGCTGACGGCATGATGATGCCGGAGATGAACTGCGCGCCGAAGCTCGCCTCGTAGAGTTCCTCGTTCTTCTGGGCGAACGTAGCCTCGACCTCACGTTGGCGGCCGAATACCTTGACGAGCGCGTGACCCGTGTAACCCTCCTCGATCTGCGCGTTGAGCGTTCCAGTGTGCTTCCACTGGTCGATGAACTTGGGCTGCGAGCGCTTCGCCACCATGGTGACGATGCCGATCGTCAGCGGAATCGAGACGATCGCGACGAGCGCCAACTGCCAGTCGATGATGACCATCATGATGAGCACGCCCAGCACGGTCAATACTGAGTTGAACAACTGACTCAGNNAGGATGTATCCCTGCAGATAACTCAGCAGCGACGAGGCGACATAGATCACGGCCACACCCACCAGGATGCGATGCAGCTTGTCGAAATCGATACCCTCGCCGGTCAGGAACCCCGTGAAGATGGTGGTGGTCGCCTCTCCCAGAATCTTGGGCCCGATCACCGACAGGGTCACGGCGACCGCGCCAATCACGAGCACGGCGATCACGATGCCCGCCTCAGGCCTCAGGAGCTTGGTGAGCCGACGAATCGACCCGCGGAAGTCTTGCGCCTTCTCCACCGGCATTCCGGCCATACCGCCGCTAGGGCCGTGTGCCGGTCGGCCCGGCGGGCGCGTTACGGGCTTCTCTTCGGCGCTCATGCCACCTCCTCCGCGCGCAACTGGGTGGACACGATCTCTTGATAGGTCTCCGACGTCTCCAGCAGTTCGGCGTGCGTGCCGCGGTCGATGATCCGGCCGTCTTCCATGACCAGAATCTGGTCGGCTTCCATGATGGACGAGACGCGTTGCGCGACCACGATCACGGTGGCGTCTGCGACGGCTGTGCGCAGTGCCGCCCTCAGCCGCGCGTCCGTGGCGGTGTCGAGCGCGGAGAACGAGTCATCGAAGAGCAGGATCTGTGGCGAGCGCACGAGCGCTCTCGCGATGGAGAGGCGTTGCCTTTGCCCACCGGACACGGTGGTGCCTCCCTGAGAAACCGCCGTGTCCAGCTGGGCCGGCATCGCCTCCACAAAGCCGCGCGCCTGCGACACCGTGAGCGCCTCCCACAGCTCTTCCTCGGTCGCGTCGGGCTTGCCGTAGCGCAGCGTCGAGGCGACGGTGCCCGCAAAGAGGTAAGGCTTCTGCGGCACCAGTCCGATCGACGACCACAG
>DGBM01000252.1 GCA_002384765.1 Demequinaceae bacterium UBA4004 | reverse complement strand
GTTGAACGGCAGGCCCATCTTCTCCAGGTCGAGCACCGCATCGACGGCCTCGGTGCAGAGAATCTCCGCGGCGTCCTGATCGACCAGATAGTCGCCGCCCTTCACGGTGTCGAAGACGTGCCATTCGACCTTGTCGTCTTCCACATTCGACAGTGCGGCGGCCATGCCGCCCTGGGCGGCACCCGTGTGGGAGCGGGTCGGGTAGAGCTTGGTGAGCACCGCGGTGCGGGCCCGCTGGGAACTTTCGAGGGCGGCGCGCATCCCAGCGCCGCCGGCGCCGACAATGACGACGTCGTAATCGTGGTGGGTCATAGCTTTCCGAGCTCCTGACAGAGGGGGACATTGAGATTCTGGGGGTCAGCGCCAGAGGGGCAAGGGTCAAAGGTGAAGATCACGAGCGTGCCCAGCACGATGATGATGGCCGTGGCCGCGCCGAGCAGGGCATTCAGGGTGGTGCGACTCCGCTTGGTGCGTGCGTAGTCGCTGATCAGGTAGCTCATGCCGTTCATGCCGTGGAGCATCGCCAGCACGAGCATGGTGAAGTCCCACCACTGCCACACGGGGGAGGCCCACTTGCCGGCGACAAAACCGAAGTCGATCTGGCTGACGCCGTCCCCCAACACAAGGTTGTAGAACAGGTGCGTGAAGATCAGGGCGACGAGCACGACGCCGGAGACGCGCTGGAAGATCCACCACCACCGGTGGGCGAGAGTGAGGCGCCTGCGCGTGCGGGGCAGGGGCTGAGCCAACTCTGGGGCCGCCATCACTGGCCTCCGAACACGTTGCCGAGGTGGCGCGGCAGGAATCCGGCCATGAGCACTACGAAGATGCCCCACACCACCCACACCAGCAGTTTCTGGTGGCGCAGTGCCCACGTCCACCGGTCCACCGCGATGATGCGCAGTCCGTTGAAGGCGTGCACGACGATTGCGGCGACCAAACCTGCTTCGACGAGCCCGTAGAGCGGCGTCTTGTAGCTACCGATGACCTGGTTGTAGGCGTCTGGCGAGACGCGCACCAGCGCCGTGTCGAGCACATGCACAAGCAGAAAGAAGAAAATGGCCACACCGGTGGCACGGTGGACGATCCACATCCACATGCCCTCGTGGCCGCGGTAGAGCGTCGGCGTCGACGGCACGGCTTTCTCCTTCATTCGGACTTCGAGGCGAATGCCTCCCATCCTAGACTTCCCACATGAGTGCAACTTCTCCCGTCACGTCTGCCATTCCCGGATTCGCCGCCGTCATCCCCGCCGGTGGCGTCGGTTCACGCTTGTGGCCGCTATCGCGGCCCGACAGGCCCAAGTTTCTGTTGGACCCGCTGGGCGAGGGGCGCACCCTGTTGCAGGCGACCGTCGACCGGCTGCAACCCCTCGCGGACAGCACGATGGTGGTGACCGGTGCGCGGCACGCCGACGCGGTTGCAGAGCAGCTTCCTGGGCTTGCCGGGGCCAATGTGGTCACCGAGCCGAGTCCCCGTGATTCGATGGCCGCCATCGCCCTGGCGGCGGCGCTCCTGGAACGCCGTCACGGGCCGATCGTGATGGGTTCTTTCGCGGCGGACCACGTCATCCGCAAGCCCGCGGCGTTTGAAGCTGCCGTGCGCGAAGCCGTCGAAGTGGCCAGGACGGGCAAGGTCGTCACCATCGGCATCGAGCCGACGGCACCGTTGGAGGCGTTCGGCTACATCGAGGCGGGGGACCTGTTGGGGGACACCGCCCGCAGCGTGGTCGCGTTCACGGAGAAGCCCGACACTGAGACTGCCGAGCGATTTATCGCCACGGGGCGCTACTTCTGGAATGCGGGCATGTTCGTCATGCGCACCGACGTGCTGTTGGGCCACGTGGAGCGACTCCAGCCCGCCATCGCCACCGGCGCCCGGGAACTGGCCGCCGCGTGGGACGGCCCGCGCCGCGACGACGCTCTGGCCCAGTGGTGGCCCACGCTGACCAAGATTGCAATCGACCACGCCATTGCCGAGCCCGTCGCGGCAGAGGGCGGAGTGGCCGTGGTGCCCGCCGATCTGGACTGGAACGACGTCGGTGACTTCGACTCCCTTGCGGGCCTGCTCACGCCCCGGGCGGACGGCGTGATCGAGGTGGATCGGGGCGACGTCACGGCGGTGCAGGACTCGCCGGGAGCGCTCGTGATGGGCGGCAACAGGCCGGTCGTGGTCATCGGCATTCCCGATGCGGTGGTGGTGGACTCCGGCGACGCTCTGCTGGTCACCACCCGAGCCGCGGCTCAGCAGGTCAAAAATGCGTCGAATCTGGTCAAAAACCAGCGGTCGTGACCGTTTCGATGCCGAATGGCAACGTTGCCAGGTTAGCGCACGACATTTGGCGCGTAGCATTGGATGAACGCACAGGCCTGGCGTGGAACAGGCCGCAGAATTGGGGAAACACCTTATGAAGAACACCTTGCGCATCGGTGCCATCAGCGCCGTGTCGGCACTGGCACTCGCCGCATGCTCCAGCGCCCCGGCAGACGAGCCCAGCACCAGCTCCTCGGCGACCGAGACGACTCCGGCACAGACCATCGACTACAAGGCGTGCATGGTCTCCGACGCCGGCGGTTTTGACGACGGCTCCTTCAACCAGTCGGGTTACGAGGGCCTCCAGCAGGCAGCCTCTGACCTTGGCATCGACGTCGCGACAGCCGAGTCGAACGGCGAAGACCAGTACGCCCCGAACATCGAGGCCATGGTCGCCGCCAACTGCGACTTGATCATCACTGTGGGATTCGCCCTCTCGGCCGCAACTGTTGACGCGGCACTCGCCAACCCCGACACCTCTTTCGCTATCGTCGACGACCTGGCCGACAACGACTTCGACGGCACCACCGACGCCCCGAACATCAAGCCGCTGACCTTCCAGACCGACGAGGCCGCATACCTTGCGGGCTACGCGGCCGCCTCGGCTTCCGCGTCGGGCACCGTCGCTACCTTCGGCGGCATGGCGTTCCCGTCCGTCACCATCTTCATGGACGGCTTCCTCGCTGGCGCCAACGCCTACAACGCCGACAGCGGTTCCTCCGTGTCGGTCCTGGGTTGGGACGGCACCGACGGCGCCTTCACCGGTGACTTCAGCGACCTTTCGAAGGGTCAGACCACGGCTCAGGGCTTCATCGACCAGGGCGCGGACATCATCCTCCCGGTCGCGGGCCCCGTGGGTGGCGGCGCTGCCGCTGCAGCTCAGGCCGCTGGCAACACGTGGATCGTCGGCGTTGACGCTGACTGGACCGTCACGTTCCCCGAGTACTCGGACATCATCTTCACCTCGATCCTGAAGAACATCGGCAACGCCGTGTACGACACGATCTCTGAGGGTGCTTCCGACGCCGGTCTGACCTTCACGCCGTACGTGGGCACCCTCGAAAACGGCGGCGTGGGCCTGGCGCCCTTCGCCGCTGGCACGGTCTCGGCTGACGTGGAGGCAAAGCTCCAGGAGCTGACGGACGGCATCATGGCGGGCACCGTTACCCCCAACACCGGTGGCTAGCACATAGCGTTGTCACCAAGAAGTCGCAGGTGGGGCGTGCCGCGGTCACCCCGTGGCACGCCCCACGTGCTTCACTGTGCTTGTCGGTAGTGACGACGCCGCCGACAGGCGACCACAGAAGGGTCTCGACGTGAAACTCGAGTTACGGGGGATCACCAAGAAATTCGGGGACTTCGTAGCGAACGACAAGATCGACCTCACGGTCGAACCTGGCACGGTGCACGCCCTGTTGGGCGAAAACGGTGCGGGTAAGTCGACGCTCATGAACGTACTTTTTGGTCTCTATGACGCCGATGGCGGTGAGATCCTGGTCGATGGCGAAGTCGTGAACTTCGCTGGCCCGGGTGACGCCATGCGCGCGGGCATCGGCATGGTGCATCAGCACTTCATGCTGGTCCACCCGTTCACCGTGGCGGAGAACGTCATGCTCGGTCACGAGCAGTTGGCGTCCAACCGACTTCTCGACGTCGAGGCGGCGCGCCGCAGGGTGCTCGAGATCTCCGACCGTTTTGGGTTCAATGTGGATCCCGATGCCGTGGTCGAAGACCTATCGGTGGGTGCGCAGCAGCGCGTCGAGATCATCAAGGCGCTGTCCCGTGACGCGAACGTGCTCATTCTGGACGAGCCGACGGCAGTGCTGACTCCGCAGGAAACGGATGAGCTGCTCGACATCGTCGGCCAGNNTCATCACCCACAAGCTGCGCGAGGTGCAGGCCGTCGCCGACACCATCACGGTGATCCGCTTGGGCAAGGTCGTAGGAACGGCGCTGCCCACGGCCAGCCAATCTGAACTGGCCACCATGATGGTCGGCCGCGACGTGACGATGGCAGTGGACAAGCCCAAGGCGAAGCCTGGCGATGTCGTGCTCGAAGTGACCAGTCTCACCGCGATGGACGAGAACGGCCTCACCACGTTGGACGACGTGTCCCTGGAGGTGCGCGCGGGCGAGATTCTCGCGATCGCAGGAGTTCAGGGCAACGGTCAGACCGAGCTGGCTGAGGCGATCCTGGGTGCCGTGAAGGCGACCTCAGGGTCCGTCACCCTCGACGGCGAGGAAATGCTGGGACGCTCCATCAAGAGCGCATTGAACTCGGGTATCGGGTTCGTACCGGAAGACCGCACCGTAGACGGCATGGTCGCCACGTTCACGATCGAGAACAACCTGGTACTCGACCTCATTGACCAGGCGCCGTTCTCCTCGCACGGCAACATCGACGTGGAGGCTATCGAATCTAACGCTCAGGACAAGATCGCCCAGTTCGACGTTCGTACCACCTCGTCGAAGGCCACCGCGGGTTCGCTGTCCGGCGGAAATCAGCAGAAGGTGGTCCTTGCTCGCGAGCTGTCGCGGGAGCTCAAACTCCTCATAGCATCGCAGCCCACTCGAGGGCTTGACGTCGGTTCGATCGAGTTTGTGCACCAGCAGATCGTCGCCGAACGCGACAAGGGAGTGGCCGTGCTCATCGTGTCGTCCGAACTGGACGAGGTAGTGGCGCTCGCCGACCGGATCGCCGTGATGTACCACGGAAAGATCGTGGGCGTGGTGCCGCCAGACACTGACCGCAACACGCTGGGCCTGATGATGGCAGGCGCCCACGAGGAGGAAGCCGCATGAGCGTCGCCGAGGCCAAGACGGAGACCCCCGAGAACGAGGATCGTAGCGACGATGCCCGATCTTTCTTCCGCGCCGTCGTCGAGTCCAATGGGCTCGTCGTCTTCCTTGCCGTGGTCGCGGCGCTCATCGTGGGCGCCCTGCTGGTGGTGGTGGCCGACAAGTCGGTTCAGGACGCCGCCGGCTACTTCTTCTCACGACCCACGGACATGCTGTCGGCGGCCTGGACCGCCGTCACCGACGCGTATGCGGCGATGTTCCAGGGTTCGATCTACAACCTGCAGGCGGACTCGTTCTCCGGGGCGATCAAGCCGCTGACCAACTCGCTGACGTTCTCCGCGCCGCTGATCTTTGCGGGCCTCGGACTTGGCGTGGGCTTCCGGGCTGGCCTGTTCAACATTGGTGCTCAGGGCCAGGTCATCCTTGGCGCGATCCTGGCGGGATTCGTTGGATTCCAGTTCCACCTGCCGCTGGGGATTCACTTGGCCCTCGCCGTCATCGGCGCGATCCTCGGNNCGTCACGATCATGCTCAACTACGTGGGCCTCTACCTGTTGGCGTGGCTGCTCAACCTCGAGTCCTTTCAGGCTCCCGGCTCGGACAACCCCAAGTCGCCGCCCATTGACGGCAGCGCGCAGTGGCCCAAGCTCCTGGGCGACAACTACGGCTTGCACTGGGGCTTCATTGCCGCCTTGCTCGCGGCCTGGGGCGTGTGGTGGCTCATGGAGCGCTCGACGTGGGGCTTCACCTTCCGCGCGGTCGGTGCCAACCCGTCGGCCGCGACCAACGCCGGTATGAACGTCAAGCTCACGTACGTACTCGTCATGGTTATCGCGGGTACGTTGGCGGGCCTCGCGGGCGGCACTCAAGTGTTGGGAACCGAGAAGGCGCTCACCACAGGCATCGCGGGTTCGATCGGTTTCGACGCGATCACCGTCGCGCTGTTGGGGAGATCCCGGCCCGCGGGCATCGTCGCCGCGGGAATCCTCTTTGGTGGTCTCAGGGCCTCCGGCCCCACGCTGCAGGTGCAGGCCAACCTGCCGATCGACATCGTGCTGGTCATCCAGTCGGTGATTGTGCTGTTCATCGCCGCGCCTCCGTTGGTGAGGTTCCTGTTCCGTTTGCCCAGCCCCCGCCTCGTGAAGGAGGTGACCGCATGACCACGGTCAGCGCGTCAGTGCACGCAGGTCAAGTCACGTCCTTCAGGTCCGTCATCAGCGAGTGGAAGGCCGTCATCGGCTACGCCGTGATCGCCCTGGTTGCCCTCGTCGTGTTTGGGTTGCGCACGGAAAGCGGGGTGTCAACGTCGTTCGCCATTTCGCGGTCCGTCGACGCCCTCCAGGTCCCGACGTTCTCGGTGCCGGCGCAGCCGGTCACACTGACTCTGTCGGTCATTCTGTTCGCCCTCACCGGGTATCAGGCGTGGGCCAAGCTGCGTGGTGCGGCGGTGGGCGTGTGGCTACCGATTGCGTTTGGCGTGACTTTCATGGCCGCCTTGCTCACGTGGGCGGGCGCGGGTCGCGAGAACACCAACGTGGCGGTGACGGGAATGTTGGTTTCGGGGGTGTTCCTGGCGGTGCCGCTGGTGTTCGGTTCCATGGCGGGCACGCTGTGCGAACGATCCGGCGTGGTCAACATCGCGATCGAGGGCCAGCTGCTCGGAGGCGCGTTCTTGGCCGCCGTGGTCGCGTCGGTGACCAACAACGCCTACGTGGGCATGCTGGCCGCCCCCATCGCGGGCGCTCTGGTGGGAGCGCTGCTCGCATTGTTTGCAGTGCGGTACTGGGTGGATCAAATCGTCGTCGGCGTGGTGCTCAATGTGCTCGTGATCGGCATGACCAGCTTCCTGTTCTCGACCGTCCTGAGTGACAACACCGACCTCAACCAGGCGGGCGCTCAGATCGGCGCTCAGGGTGGCGTGGTGATTCAAAGCCTGCCGATCCCACTCCTGTCCGACATCCCGATACTGGGCCCCGTGCTGTTCGACCAGAACGCGCTGGTGTACATCATGTACGCGATTGTGATCGTGTTCCAGATCATGCTGTTCAAGTCGCGTTGGGGCCTGCGCGTGCGCGCGGTGGGCGAACATCCCAAGGCGGCGGACACGGTGGGCATCAAGGTCAACCGGACCCGCGTGCGCAACACCATCCTGGGCGGCGCGATAGCCGGTCTGGGTGGCGCGTTCTTCACGGTCGCCTCGGGGCTCGCGTTCTCCAAGGAGATGACGGCAGGCAAGGGCTATATCGCCTTGGCCGCCATGATCCTGGGTCGGTGGAACCCCAAAGGCGCGCTGCTGGCGGCGTTGCTCTTCGGGTTTGCCGACGCGCTGCGCATCCAGCTGGGCGTGATCGGGTCGGCGATTCCCAGCCAGTTCCTCGCGATGCTGCCGTACCTGGCCACCATCTTTGCCGTGGCCGGACTGGTGGGACGGTCGCGCCCGCCGGCCGCCGAAAACATCCCCTACAAGAAGTAATCCATGACTGATATTGATTGGGCCGGCTTGCGGTCGGCGGCGCGTGCCGCCTCCGAGCGGGCCTATGTGCCGTACTCGCACTACCCGGTGGGCGCCGCGGCGCTCACCGACACCGGCCAGGTGGTGACGGGCGCCAACGTGGAAAACGCCTCGTACGGCCTCACCCTGTGCGCGGAGTGTGCACTGGTTTCCAAGCTCCACACCGACGCCCTGGGCACCCGCCTGGTCGCGTTCGCTTGCGTCGATGCGGCCGGTTCGCCTCTGCAGCCGTGCGGCCGATGCCGTCAGTTGCTGTACGAGTTTGGGGGCGACGAGTTGCTCATCGACGGGCCCGAGGGCACGCTGACCATGAAGGACATCCTGCCGTGGGCCTTTGGCCCGCAGCACCTGGAGGACACGAAATGACCGAGGCCTTCGACGCCGTCGATGTGATCGTCACCAAGCGTGACGGGGGACGCCTGAGCCCCGAGCAGATCGACTGGGTGGTGGACGCCTACACGCGGGGCGTGGTCGCGGACGAGCAGATGAGTTCGCTCGCCATGGCGATCCTGCAGCGCGGTATGGACCGTACCGAGATAGCGCGCTGGACGCAGGCAATGATTGCGACGGGCGAGCGGCTCGACTTCTCGGGGCTGTTGCGTCCCACGGCCGACAAGCACTCAACCGGTGGAGTGGGCGACAAGATCACGCTGCCGTTGGCACCGCTCGTGGCCGCCTGTGGTGTGGCAGTGCCGCAGTTGTCCGGCCGCGGCCTCGGCCACACGGGCGGCACCCTGGACAAACTTGAGTCCATCCCCGGTTGGCGCGCGTCCGTCTCGAACGAGGAGATGTACGCACAGTTGGAAGAGGTTGGCGCCGTCATCTGCGCGGCCGGCTCCGGACTGGCACCGGCCGACAAGAAGCTCTACGCCCTGCGTGACGTCACCGGCACCGTGGAGTGCATCCCGCTGATCGCGAGTTCCATCATGTCCAAGAAGATTGCCGAGGGCACCGGCGTGTTGGTGCTTGACGTCAAGGTGGGCTCGGGAGCATTCATGAAGGATCTCGACAGGGCGCGCGAACTCGCGGCGACACTGGTCGAGTTGGGCACCGACGCGGGAGTCGTGACGTCGGCACTGCTGACCGACATGTCGACCCCGCTTGGCCGGGCCATCGGCAACGGGCTTGAGGTCACCGAGTCGCTGGAGGTGCTCGCCGGAGGCGGCCCCACAGACGTGGTCGAACTCACCGTGATGCTGGCCCGCGAGATGCTCGCCGGCGCGGGAGTCGCAGATGTGGATCCGGCCGAGGCGCTGGCCGACGGTCGCGCCATGGACGTGTGGCGCCGCATGATCACGGCTCAAGGCGGAGACGCGGATGCGCCCATGCCGGTCGCTCCTCACACCGAAGAGGTGCGTGCGGAGTCCGACGGCGTCATCGCCCGCATGGACGCCCTGGGCGTGGGAGTGGCGGCGTGGCGACTTGGCGCTGGGCGGGCCCGCAAGGAGGACCCGGTGCAGGCGTCGGCCGGCGTGTTCCTCCACAAGACGCTGGGAGAGACCGTGCGCAAGGGTGACATCATCATGACTCTCAATACGGAAACCCCGAAGCGTCTGGCTCGCGCACAGGAAGCACTGGCGGAGGCATGCGACGGCCAGGGCGCGTTTGAGATCGCCGCGAACGGTGCTGAGCGTGGTCCCATCGTGATGGATCGGATCGGGACGGCTACGTAGCGGTGGCGTGGACGCTGGTCTCCCTCGCCGCGCGCACCGGGCGCGCGCTGGGGGGACGCCGCGCCTTCATTTCGCGGGCGGCGACCGACCGTGCCGCCGCACTGTTGCTGACCTCCCCGGATAGTCCTGACGTCTTTGCCCGGGTGTGTGCGCGACGCTTGGAGGCGGCCTCCCCGGCCGACCGCAAGGCCCTCGAGGCGGCCCTGTCGGAAGTGGGCAATGACGCCCCCGTGGTGGAACGGGCCATCGCGACCGGCGCACCGCTCGATGCGGTCGCCATCCTGGCCGCCGCGTGGGAATCACTTGACGCCGACGCGAAGGCATTGGTGCGTGACCCGCTGTCGCGCCGCGACCCCGGACCCGTGACCTGGAGCAGGGTCACTGCCACGCAGGTCAACCAGACCACGTGCGGCGCGGCATCCATGGCCATGATGCTCATGATGG
>DGBM01000186.1 GCA_002384765.1 Demequinaceae bacterium UBA4004 | reverse complement strand
CACACCCCAGTGGCACGAGTCAGGGCCGACGGAGATCCCCACGATCTCTATCGCGACGGCCATGGGCCGCCACGCCCTATGCGTGTACGAGCGGGGTGGCTGGCCCGTACGCCAATTCCAAGTCCGGCAGCGACGTCTGCATCGTGAGCATGCCGCCGTCAAAGTTCGCGGAGTCGAAGCCGGACTGCGCGAGCACCCGGTGCGCGAGGTAGGAGCGGAACCCGGACGCGCAGTGCACGCGCACGGGGCGGCCGTCCGCCAACTCACGGATGCGCTGCAGGTTGGCCCGGATCTCGTCGTGCGGAATGTGCACGGCCTCGGGCAGGTGTCCGCGTTCCACCTCGCCGGCGGAGCGCACGTCCAGGATGAGCGCATTCTCGCGAGCCCACTGAACGTCCCGTGCGTGCCACAGCGTCAGGTTGCCGGACACGTAGTTCTGCATCATGAACCCAAGCATGTTGACCGGGTCCTTCGCGGAACCGAAGGGCGGCGCGTAGGCGAGCTCAAGCTCGGCGAGGTCGTCGGCGCCAAAGCCGGCGCGCAGCGCGGTCGCGAGCACGTCGATGCGCTTGTCGACTCCGTCGCGGCCCACGCCCTGGGCGCCCAGCAGCGTGCCGTCCGGCGCGAACGTCGCCATCAGGTGCAACTGCTGTGAGCCGGGGTAGTAGCCCGCGTGGTTGAGGTGGTGGGTGTGGTGGACCACGTACTCCATGCCCGCCTGGTCGAGCATGCGGGGGCTCGCGCCCGTGACGGCCGCCGTCAGCCCGAAGACACGGACGATCGCGGTGCCGAGCACCGGCTTCGCATCCTTGGCCACGCCGTAGATCGACTCGGCGGCGCGGCGGCCCTGACGGTTGGCCGGGCCGGCGAGCGGCACGGGTGCGACCACACCGGTGACGCCGTGGCGGACCGCAATCGCGTCGCCGACGGCCCAGATGTGCGGGTCGGCGGTGCGCTGCTGCGAGTCCACGATGATGGCGCCGCGGTCGTCGACCTCGAGGCCGGCGGCGGACGCGAGCTGCGAGTTCGGGCGCACGCCCACGGAGACCACCACGAGGTCCACGGTCGCGGCAGCGCCGTTGGTCAGGGTGACGGTCACGCCACGCTCGGCAGGCTCGATCGCGGACGCGCCAGCGCCGGTGATGACGTCGACACCGTTGGCGGTGAGCTCCAACTCGACGAGGCGCGCAAGTTCGGGCGCCAGCGGGGGCAACACCTGGGGAGCGAGTTCGATGAGCGCGACGTCGAGGCCGCGCTCGCGGAGCGCCTCGGCCGTCTCAAGGCCGATGAAGCCGGCCCCGAGCACGACGGCGCTGCGCGCATCGGACACTCGTTCGGCCAAGGCGATCGCGTCGTCGACCGTGCGCAGGTGGGTGACCTGGGGAAGGTCGACTCCGGGGATGGGGGGCATGAAGGCGTTCGCGCCGGGCGACAGCACCAGGGCGTCGTACGCCACCGTCTGCTGTCCGTTCGGGCCCACGACCGTCACGGTCTGGGCGATGCGGTCGATGCCGGTGACCTCCGTGTTGACGCGCACGTCGAGGCCGAGGGAGGATCGCAGCGTCTCGGGCGTGTGCAGCAGCAGCGACTCCTGAGCGGGGATCTCGCCGCCGACGTGATACGGCAGTCCGCAGTTGGCGAAGGACACGTAGGGGCCCTTTTCGAACACGATGATCTCGGCGTTCTCGTCGAGGCGACGGGCGCGGGCGGCGGCGGACATTCCTCCGGCGACTCCGCCCACAATGACGATGCGCATGGGTACTCCTTGGGTTGGCGATGCCGGGCTAGGTGGGGTGCCATCGGCGACTTCTCCCACGATAACATATACCCCCAGGGGTATAATTCCCGAGGGTCCCACGTTAGTCTCTGACTGTGACCCAGTTCCAGCGTGCCTCGTGGCTCGCAGTCCTGATAGTGACCTTGGTCGCGTTTGGCCTGGTGGTGCCACGACTTCCCGCGTGGGGAGACGAAACGGTAGCACTTGTCGCCGACACCGAGGTGGCAATGGCGACGGCCTCGGTGGTCATTCCCGCTGGTTGGGACCTGGATATCGCCGCTTCGTCGCAGCGGAGGCCGGTGGCATCGCGCGGCGCCGTGGAGGTCAGCACCACCGACGCCGTGTGGCTGGGAGATACCGCGGCCCTGCTCGCCAACGTCTCGCGCCTGCTCTTCGACGGGGAGGCCGTGATTCCGGACGTCGCCTCCCAGGCCGACGCCCCCGCAGGCGACGCATCGTCGCGCGACGTGTGGCAGCTGACCCCCGCCGCGGCCGCGAGCCCCCATGCCCCGGTCCGGGTCGACGTGATCCGCGAAGGTCAGGGCGTGGTGCTGGTGACGGCGCGCGGCCCCGCCAGCGACGTCACGGCCGCGTCCGACGCCATCGACGCGATCTCCGATTCCGTGCAACTCGACCTGTCCACGCTCGATCTTGAAGTCCGCGGATGAGGGAACTCACGCGCGCACGCTTCGCGCTGGGATGGTGGGCCCCGCGCCGCGCCGGCTGGTGGGTGCTGATCGCGGCGTCGGCCGTGGGCGCCGTCTGGGTGTGGCAGGGGCTCGTGCCCGGCTGGCGAGACTTCCCCCAGGTGGGGCCCACGGCGCTCGTCCTCACGGTGCCGCTCGTCGTCGCGTGGTGGTGGCTGCTCCGGATCCCGCAACTGTGGGCGCGCATCGCCTCATCGGGGGCAATCGCGGCCATCGCGTGGGGGGCGCTGGTGGCCGCCGGCGTGTATGCGCTGCCCTCCAACGCCGCGCTCATCACCGTGATCGGCCAGCGCACGAGCATCGACTTCGCTCAGGCGTGGGGACCCGCGCTGATCGCGCCCCTGACCGAGGAGACCGGCAAGGCGATGGGCATCGGCGTGGTGCTGCTCGCCGTCGGGCAACGGCTCCGTACGCCCATGGACGCGGCCCTGTTGGGGGCCTTCGCCGGCCTCGGCTTCACGCTCACCGAGGACGTGCTCTATGCCTTCAACATCGCGTACGTGAACCTGGGGGAGAACCAGTTCGTGTCGACCGCGCTGATCTACCTGCTGCGCGCGGTCGTGTTCGGCTCCGTCTCGCACGTCGCCTTCTCCGCCTTCGTCGGCGCGGGGCTCGGATTCCTCCTCGTGGGAAGATCCCGCGGGAGGGTGCGGCTCGGCGCGGCGCTCATCGCCCTCGGCCCCGTGCTCCACGGGCTGTGGAACTCGCCGTGGCTCGCGCCGCTGTGGTTGCGCGTCGTGTACCTGGTCGCGGTGCCGCTGATCGTGTGGTGGGTGTTGCACGTGGTGAGGCGCAGCGAATACGTGTGGTTCAGGGCGGTGTTGTCGACGCCTGGAGCACTCGGCGCCACTCCGCCCGCCTATCTCGATGCCGTCCGGCCCACGTGGTGGCAACGTCGCGCCTACAGGGCCTCCGTCGCGAGGGCCTACGGTCGGGCCGCGATCGCCTCCCAGCGTGCCGTGGAGGCGGAACTCAGCGATCTCGCCGACGCCATTGACGTGGGGGACGGTGCGGCCGCCGCCGCGTTGAGAACGCGGCTGGAAGCCCGGCTGGTGCCCGGGGTGTAAGTCGCCGTCCTAGGCCAGCGACATGAACATCCGTTCGAGGCGCTGGCGCGCCTCGGTTTCGTCCTCGTCAGAACGGATGCACTGCTGCAGGCCGGCCGCAATCATGGTGAAGCCCGCGCGGTCGATGGCCTTCGACACGGCGGCCAGCTGCGTCACCACGTCGCCGCAGTCGCGGTTCTCCTCGATCATGTTGAGCACACCGGCCAACTGACCCTGGGCCCGACGCAGGCGCTTGATCACCGGGTCAAGGTCTTCGGGGTCCAAATGAACAGCGGACATGACGCCTCCCTTTCGGCGGGTGCGGATACACCACGTCCTCGCAAAGGATACCCCCGCCCGTACCCTGAGCGAAAGGACCTCGGCCCCGGAACCGTCTGGGCGTCCCGGGCGCGCCACAATGGGACCATGATGCCCGAGAACCTTCCGCAAGACCGCGAACTCGACCGCGCGTGGCTGTCGGCCACGGTGGCGGCGGCGCTCGACGAGGACCTGGGCGGCACACCCGGCCGCGACGTGACGACGCAGGCGACCATCTCATCGTCGGTGGCCGTGGTGGGCGACGTCGTGTTCCGCGACGACGGCGTGCTTGCGGGCATCGACGTCGTCGACGAGGTGATGTCCCAGGTGGCGCAGCGGCTCGGCCTCGCCACGCCGACCGTCGAGCTCCTGGCCGCCGACGGCGATCTGATCGCCGCAGGATCCACCGTCGCGCGCATTGCAGGCGCGGGTCACGCGGTGCTGATCGGCGAGCGGACTGCGCTCAACCTGATGTCGCGCGCGTCGGGCGTGGCTACCCACACGCGCCGGTGGGTGGACGCGCTCGCGGGAACGGGCGCCCGCGTGCTCGACACCCGCAAGACCACTCCGTTGTTGCGAGAACTCGACAAGTACGCGGTCAGGTGCGGTGGGGGTGTCAACAAGCGGTGTGGACTGTACGACTGCGCCATGGTGAAGGACAACCACATCGTGGCCGCTGGCTCGGTGACGGCGGCGGTGGACGCGATCCGCGCGGCCTTCCCGGACGTGCCCATCCAGGTGGAGGTCGAAACGGAGGCCCAGGCGCTCGAGGCGCTCGACGCGGGCGTCGCGTTTCTGATGCTCGACAACATGTCGCCCGCCCAGATGCGACGCCTGGTCACCCGCCTCCGCGGCCTTGAGGGGCGGTATGGGGGCATCCAACTCGAGGCGACGGGGGGCCTCACGTTGGACAACGCGGCGGCGGTCGCGGCCACGGGGGTCGACTTCATGTCCGTGGGGGCGCTCACCCACAGTTCGCCGATTCTGGACATCGCCCTCGACCTTCGCTGACTCTGCTGGGCCCCGCTCACCTCGGCCCCCGCTC